>CAYVGX010000001.1:0-16383 GCA_964451015.1 uncultured Candidatus Saccharibacteria bacterium
GAACCCGTTTCTCCACCATGGCAAGGTGGCATAATACCGGTATACTATACCCGCGTGGTGGGCGATAAAGGATTCGAACCTTTGACATCTTCGGTGTAAACGAAGCGCTCTGACCAGCTGAGCTAATCGCCCTAAGATTTGGTCACCGATGCGGTAAACCACCCGGCTCCATGTTCGTACCGGCAAAGCCGGATACTCACTTACTAAAGGATTTATAATTTTCTGGTGCCCCGGGTCAGAATTGAACTGACGACACGACGCTCTTCAGGCGTCTGCTCTACCACTGAGCTACCAGGGCCAACGTAAATTTTAATATTCATGGTGCTCGAGGAGGGACTCGGTCACCTCTCGCTATCCTCAACTCACTTTGTTCGTTTCGTATAACGCTACGGCGACCCCTGTCGCTACTAAAGCTTTGCCAAAGCTTTAGTTTCAAGCTAACGCTTGAACCGCTCTTTTCGAGCCTTTCTATTTTACAATGAATTCACCAATTACCTGCCGGTAATTATTGAATTCATGGTGCTCGAGGAGGGACTCGAACCCTCAAGCCTTTCGGCATACGCACCTCAAGCGTACGCGTATACCAGTTCCGCCACCCGAGCTAACCTTTACGAAAATCTTAAGTATTATAATACACTGAACAAAAAAAATCCAGTGCTTATTTTTGTTGTTATTTAAGTCCCTAAATCGATATTATTTTGATCAGATTCCACTTGCCATTTGCCTTGTTCTGTTTTGACTAACTTTCCAACTAGAGTAAAGCCTGCTGCCCATTTGTGTCCCCCACCCCCAAAACTGTGCGCAATTTCTTTCACATCTACACCCTTAAAAGGATCGCTCCGCAAACTGCCTTTAATGCGCCCGTCTTCTTCTTTTAAGAGCATGGCATATTTTGCTTCCGGTACTTTGTTTAAAGTTTCTACCAAGCCTTCGAAATTCGCTAATTCCGGGTTACCTAATTTTTCCAAGGTTTCTTTGGTGATTACAGAGTAAATAATTTTATTTTCCGGATTGAAGTAAGAATTTTCTAACCCTGTTCCCCAGGCATGAAGGTGGCTTATATCGCTGCTGCTAAATGTATGTTTGGTAACGTGCGTAATGTTGGCGCCGCTAGCCATCACTATACACGCTGCTTCAAGTCAATCTCCTATGTTATAGCGGTGAATGAAAGAGCCGGTGTCGCTAATAATACCAGTTAATAAACACCTTGCAATAGGGTCAGAAATTTCCCATTGGTAAAACTGAAAAAAATCGTACATCAATTCGGCAACAGAAGATTTGGTGCTATCTACTACGTTAATATCGGCGTATTGTTGGTTATCGGGATGATGATCGAAGTTGATGGTTTTGATGACAAGATTTTGAATATCCGGATGATTAATTCTTTCTTTATTAGAACAGCCAGACACGATAAGTAGGTCGAAATTAGTATCATGGAGCTGTTCCTCTACTTCATCCGATAAGGGCAAGAACGACAAGCGACTTGGCGTGCCACCAGTTATGACGATTTGGATATGCTTTTGCTGGGCTTTCGCATAATGAGCCAAGGCTAATACAGTACCAAGGTCATCGCCGTCGGTGCGTTCGTGGGTGGTAAATAAAATTCGCTGCGCCGCGTGTATGGCTTGCTGCGCAGATTGAAATGCTTGTTCGTTCATATTAACTTTCCTGATTATCCTCTTCTTCGTGGATTTGATGAATGAGTTCGTTAATATGCTGGGCGTAACGCGGAGATGTGTCTAAAAAGAATTGCAGGCGCGGGATAAGCTTTAAATTCACAGCTCGGTTCACTTCGCCCTGAATGTCATAAATATTGCCCTGGATTTTTTTTAGAACCGCATCGTCGTCGCCGCCGACAATTGAAATCCATACTTTGGCCCAGCGCGTGTCTTTACTTACTTCCACCCGGCTTACTGTGACAATACCATCGCTTGGACTAAGATATGATAATAATACCTCGCCAACTATTTGCTGGATGAGAGAGTTTAATTTGTCTATTCGGTTACTTGGTTTATCGACTTGTTTCTTCATAAGAAAAATTACTATAGCAAAGTACTTCTATTATATCAAGATTCCCTTTTTATGAGAGTTTATTGCATAATTTTCGTGACTATATTGCACTATGTTAGATATTTTAGATTACGGAGGATATTATGGCGGAACCAGGAAAAGATAAAAAATGCATTTTAGTGACAACAGCGACTAGCACCAAAGAAATAGAAGATTTGATGAATCACTTGAAAGCACAGCATTCTATACCCAATGAGAATTTACAAAAATTACAGTGTAAACCAGCTACCAAACACGATCAGGCTGCGTTTTTGCCGGCTTTAAAATTTAGCAATTCAGAAGCTGTTTTTATTGGTTGGGGACAGATAATTCCTTCCTTAAAAGGGCAAACAATAAACGAATGCTCTATTCTAGACTACTAACGTTTACTGGGTTTATGCATTAAAAAAATGTGAATTGATTTCACATTTTTTTGTTATAAGCTTTTTTGCTTGAGATTTTCTTCGAAGCTTTCTATGATGTCGCCGACTTGTAGTTTATAATTCGTCTTAATTTTTATTCCGAATTCGTGACCCTTGGAAACTTCTTTGGTGTCTACTTTGCTTTGTTGTAGATCAATAATTTCTCCCCGAGCTACTTCTTGCCATTCTTCGGCTTCATCTTGTTTCATAATGCCGACCATCTTATTTTTGCGGATATCGCCTTCGAGTACGGTGCCACCGGCAATCATTTGGTCTTTTTCTGTACGGAAGATTCCTAAGATTTTACCGCGTCCGAATACTTTGCGCTCTAGCTCTGGAGTAAACATTTCGATCACTGCACTGGTAACATCTTCAAGGAGTTCGTAAATAACATCGTAATCGTTAATGTTGATTTTCTTTTGCTTGGCTAAGTTAATAGCCTTCGGATTGGTCTTTACGCGAAAAGCAATGATTTTTGCCTTACTACTTTCTGCTAATAGAATATCGTTTTCATTTACCTCACCAATGCCTTCCTGTAAAATGTTTATTTGTACTTCATCGTTTTTCAGTTTTGAAAAAGACTGCTTAATAGCTTCAAGAGAGCCTACCACGTCTGCTTTCAAGATAAGGTTTAAGGCTTTAGAATCGCTATCTGCAGAAATTTTGGAACGCACATTGAGACGGCGACTTTGCTTAAGTTTTTGGGAAGTGATGGCAATTTGGCGAGCCTCTTCAATGCC
The DNA here is from genome assembly GCA_964451015.1 of uncultured Candidatus Saccharibacteria bacterium. Classification (GTDB taxonomy): domain Bacteria; phylum Patescibacteriota; class Doudnabacteria; order UBA920; family UBA920; genus UBA920. The sequence continues at coordinate 3,212 of CAYVGX010000001.1, forward strand.
ATCGGTACTTTGCAATACGTCGCCTGCTTCTGGAAGATCTGAAAAACCAGATACTACCACTGGAGTGGATGGTCCGGCAGATTTCATTTTGCGCCCGCGTTCGTCTTCCAAAGATTTTACACGACCAAACCCGCTGCCCGCAACAATAACATCGCCGATTCTCAGGGTTCCGTTTTGAATAATAATAGTAGCAACTGGTCCTTTACCTTGGGCAACGTGCGATTCAATAATTGTACCGAGCAGTTTGCCTTCTGGATTAGCTTTAAAGTCTTCGATTTCAGCTTGAAGCAAAACCATTTCTAATAATTTATCAATACCAATTTTTTGCTTTGCAGAAATTTCTACAGCAATGGTCTTTCCACCCCAGTCTTCTGTTAGTAAACCATGTTCGGCCAATTCTTGTTTGACCTTCATGATGTTAGCATTGTCTTTGTCGATTTTATTAATCGCCACAATGATTGGTGTATTAGTAAATTTAGCGCGATTAATAACTTCGATTGTTTGTGGGCGCACGCTGTCGTCTGCCGCTACTACCAGGATAATAAGATCGGTTACATTTGCTCCACGCGCGCGCATTTCCACGAACGCTTCATGCCCAGGGGTAACTAAAAATGTTATCAGTTTGCCATTTTGCTTCACTTGATACGCACCAATATGTTGAGTAATACCGCCACTTTCCCCTGCTACTACGTCTGTTTCTCGGATAGCATCTAAGAGAGTTGTTTTACCATGGTCAACGTGGCCCATGACCGCCACAATTGGCGGACGGGAATGCTGACTGGTTTCGGTTTCTTTGGAAAGTTCGTCATGTAAAAAGCCGGTGCCGAATTCTTTTACATCATCTGATTGCTGAGATGCTACTTCAAATCCTAAATCACCGGCAATGATGCTTGCTGTATCAAAGTCGATTTCTTCATTGATTGTGGCCATAACCCCGTTTTGGATAAGGGTTTTGATAACATCAGTGGCAGGGAGATTAAGTAACTCTGCGAAATCGCGGACCTTAATAAAAGCCGGAAGAGTAACCTGCTTAGGAGTGCTAGAAACAGCTACTTCTTTTTTAGGTTTTGCAGACAAGGCGTCCGCAATTTGCTTGGCAAGATAATTGTCTATCTTGTTGGCCCGGGGAGAAATACGAAAACCTGCTGCGTTTGCTTTGGTGCGCAGTTCCTGGATAGACATATTCAGTTCGTGTGATAACGAAGACAGGTTCATAAATAAATGAAAGTTTTAAATAACTAATTAACTATACTAAAAAACCTGCTAAAAAGCAAGGTTTCTCGATATACTCTATTATTTAGAAAGTTCTAGTTTTTCCTACTATCATGCGCAATGACCGTGGAATGATAGAAACAATAGCCGGAACTTTAGCAAATGTTTTTCCTGCAATGTTTAATGGGAAACCCCGGGGTTCTAAAAATTCTACTTGCCGACATTTAATTACTGAAGTACCAGGGATGTTTTCCATAACTCCGGCCGCGATATCCAACTTATATTTTAGAACATCCATTTTGGTGAGGCGCTCGAGAACCATTAAATCCAAAAACCCATCTGTGGGATTAGCGATTGTAGAATTAGAGCTCGATTTTGTTCTACTGTTGGTAACAGTGCCCCCTAAACAAGAGATGTCCATGGTGTAGGAATTGTCGATGCGTAGTTTTAAATTATACACTTCTTTGGTGAGCGAGCTCATACTCGAAAACCATCCCATGTTTTTTACTTTGGTAGACGCTACACCAAATTCCACTTGGGAAATAAAATAATTATCACCCATTACTGCAAGGTCAATTTTTTCTAAGCGGCGCGCAGCTACTGTTTTTACAGCAGTTTCTAAAGAGTCTAAGCCTAAAATTTGCCCTAAGGATGTATCTTGTACTAATGGGATAAATCCTAATGCAAAATCGCGGCCTGCTAAGTACGCAAGCATGATATTAAACGTATCATCTGTGCCGCAAGCAATAAGTGTCTTTACCCCCCTTTCTGCTGCAAGTTCTACTAAATCGTGAATAGAGCGAATAGCGGTAACACGGACCATTTCCCCGGAAATCCTAAACTGCGCCAAAAGACCCTGTAGAGTTACTTGGGCCTTTTCAAATTGCGCTGGTGGAATATTGGTGCCGTCTAAGATATAGAAGTACATAACGTGTAAAACTTTCTCGCTCTGTTCTTAGAATGCGTGCTAACAGCAAAACAGAAAGTGTTGGAATCAGTTATATAGAGCTCGAAAATATATCGCGCATATTTTCTGAAAACCAAACGAGAAAGTTTCGAAATTTTATTTATTCAATTGATTATTTTTCTGCTTCCGGTTCACCGTTGCCTGCTAGCTTTGTTTTGTCTATAGTAGCGCCTTTCATATTGCACTTCCCAGAAAATAATGCCCCGTCCTCAACCCGTAATATGCCGCAGGAGATATCTCCGTTTAGGCGAGCCGTTGGCTGTAGAATCAAGTTGCCAGTAACTTTTACATTGCCCTGCACTTGGCCCGCAATAATTGCATTGCCTGCGTGCAAGTCTGCAGAAATAACAGCAGCCTCCCCTACATGTACACTTTGTGTGGTGTTGATTTTTCCGGTTACACTTCCTTCGATGCGAATGTTTCCTTCCGAATTTAAGTCACCTTGGATTTTTACTGATGGGCCTACTACTGTTTCGGCTGCGGTATTATCTTGTGCCATGATTTTGTTCTTTCTATAAATTAATTACTTAAAATATTATTTATGTGCGTTGGTCAGTGCTTCTATGATCGCTTGCTGCTCTTCTTCGTTTAGCGGCTGCTGTCCTTGACCGGCTTTAACAGCTTTACAATAAATGCGGTTATGATCCCTGCCGTGTAAGCTGGTAATGAGAAAGCCATCTTGATTACTGTCGAGCAATGCAACTGTGAAACTGAGATTACCTCCATCCGTACCTGTAGAATTAAATCTTACTACACTGGTATATCGTAATGCTGTTTGTAATATTGCTGAGAGTTCGTCTGCAAATTTTTTCAGTTCAATGTGTTCAGAATTTAGCTTCTTAATATTTTCTGTAATAGAACTTAAGACTTCCTCTAAATTGTCCGGTCTGTGATCAGAGCCAAAAATATCATAAAATATTTTTAATTTTCTGCCGGAATGTAAGGACCAGATGCTAAGCAGTATTGCTATACTGCTCAGAATTAATGCAATAATACTGATTGTTTGTGTTGGCATGGTACGGCTATTTTAGCACCTTGGTTCAATGCATTCAACTTGCGCTTCCAGTTTATATTTACTATGATTAATTTTGAATAATCCATAAATTTATGAGTAAAAAATATAAGAAAAAACATTATAACGAAATTAAATCTAGTCAGGTTATTGCCACCGCTGCGCCTGCTCCCCAGGCAGTGCAATCTAAGGATTCGACAGTATACGCAGCCCATAAACAGGAGTACAAAGATATTTCTTCTGATTTAATAAAAGTGCTAGTAGTAAATGGTTTGTTCTTAGTAGGTGTTTTGATTCTCTACTATATAAACAAATCTAACCCATTCCTAGAAAATTGGTACAATGCATTATTTTAAATAAAACTCGCAGCTAAGCGAGTTTTTATCTCTATGACTTCCATGAAGCTTACAATTATTTGTTTAGGAAAATACAAAGAAAAAGCGTATTTAGAATTGGAGAAGGAATATGTAAAACGTCTCTCCCCTTTTGCTAAGTTAAAAGTCATAGAATTAGCCGAGCAGTCATATCGAAAAAATAGCGATATTGAACAAATAAAAAATAAAGAAGCAGATGAAATAAGAAAATATCTCCCCAAAGGTGCCATTGTTATATTGCTTGATGAAGATGGTGTGCTTCGTAACTCTATCGATTTTGCCTCCAATTTAGAACGACTCACCTCTTTGGGCCAAGAACTGGTTTTTATATTAGGCAGTGGTGTAGGCCTTTCCCCTACCTTGCTGGAAGTAGCTAATTATACTTTTTCATTAAGTAAATTAACTTTTCCTCATAATTTAGCTAGAATTTTACTTTTAGAGCAATTATATAGGGCTTGCATGATAAATTCGGGAAAAGAATATCATAAAGAATAAGGAAAACCTCGGTACACACCGAGGTTTTTTAATTTTGTGTTTCCCGGGAAACATTGTTCCTAACTTCCGCGTAAACACAGCTAATAATCAGGGATAATATAATTTGGGCGGGCACATAGGTATAAAAATAGTGGTCAACCATCATTAGCATTGCTACTGCGATGACTACAGTGAGCAAAGCTATATGCCAAAAGTCCACTGACCTATGTTTAATTTCTTCCAGAACTATTTTTAGTAATCTGAAACTCGTATATAACAGAAAAATAATAAACCCTACTCCGATGAGGCCTAATTCAGAAATAGTTATTAAAAAAAAGTTATGAATTGGTTGAACTTCCCAATAGTCTACCTTATTTTGCAAAACATGTTTCATGTGCAGCACATTAGTACCTGAACCAGTACCTAAAAGCCAATTTTTGGAAATAATCTCTATGCCTGCCCTATTATATGTATTCCTTAAGTTACTAGAGGTGTCAGATATTGTTGCTCTGGAAGAAAACCAAGGATGCATTATAATCATGGCTACTGCAATAAGGATGGGTAGAAAATAAAACTTTTTTAGAATTGTCCGGTCATGATAGGCAATAAAGAAGATATACAATATTGTACTAACTATGAATGAAAGTATTGCACCACGTGAAAAGCTCAATAATATTCCAAATAGAATATAGCTATAACTAAAAATTAATATTCCACGTGATAAAAAAGATTTCTTCTTAGTAAGTAAATATAAGTTAAGTAAACTTATAATAACTAATAAGCCTCCAAAGATGTTTGGATGAGGAAACAGCCCATACCCTCTAATATATAATGTGTCATGTGCAACAAATTTTGCTACTCCCATGGTAAATATAGAAAGAGGGGATTCTCCAAAAAGATTTAGACCTATATTTTCCTGAAGAGAAAATTGAATAATGGAAAGTAAGGCATTGCCTAATCCTAAAATAATCAGCATATACAGGAAATAATCCTTATATTTAAGCAAAATATTAGATTTTACGCAGAAGTATACTAATAAGCAATTTACCATGATTGAGAAGCCAATAAATACAGAAAGAAGCCTATAATCCTGGGGCAGTAGAAAATGATATATTACTATGGCTAGTACGCTAAACAGTGTAATTCTATATAGAGCGGGGGATTGGAACTTTTTTGATATAAAAAGCAGACTTACAGTGAGAATAGTAAAAATTTGGCTTAAATATATAGATATTGTGGTAAAATCAGAGTATTCACCCAAATAAAATGACAAATGTCCAATAAAAGCATGCCTTATAGGGATAAATGTAAAGAAAATTATAGCAGAGGTTAAAAATAGTTCGGTGTTTTCCCCCGTCAATGTTTCCCATGAAAACAATTTTAGAATTTTTTCAGTATAATTTGACATTTATTAGTATATATTGTGTAATTGATATTATTTCTCAATATGCTATAATTCTATCATTAGTAATAATAATTAATACAAAAACCCTCACCCTTTGTAGCTCAATGGATAGAGCGGCTCCGTCCTAAGGAGACGATGGGGGTTCGATTCCCTCCGAGGGGACCATATACTTATGAGTGATAAAGAAATTCAAAGCCTAAACGAAAATATTCAAAAGCTAAATAATAAATTAAATAGTCCATTATTAACCTTATTTAAGGGGATTTTAACAGGATTAGGCTCTGTAATTGGTGCAGGTATAGCTATTATATTGATAGGTTGGTTTTTAAATGTTATCGGGGTTATACCAGCCTTTCAAAAACAGGCTCAGGAATGGCGTGAAGCATTTATGCAGACCCAGCAAGGCTCTCAGGACTATGTGGCGCCGGATGTTTCGAATAACTCCGAGCAATAATTTGAGATTTTATTTTAAGCTTAAGATTTTTTAAACAATCTTAAAAGACTATCTTTTACCAATAGAGCGTTAGTTATTGATACTTCTTACATAAGATAGTCTTTTGGGCCCTTAGCTCATTTGGTAGAGCGCTTCCATGGCATGGAAGAGGTGAGGGGTTCGATCCCCCTAGGGTCCACCAGGACTAAAACACCCGAAAGGGTGTTTTTTATTTTGGCTTTACTATTTTGTAAAAGAGTAAGTTATGTTATTATGTTGAAGCATTTCAAAAATTCAAGGAGCCGATTGTGATAAAATTTCTTAAAAGAATAATTTTCCCTGATAAAATCGAAATTATCAGACGTTCAAGACCATTTGTCGTGCCAAGAGATCAGTTTGGCAATATTATTTATTCTAGGTTAATTAAGAAATAACTAACCGTTGCGGTAATGAGGATGAGCATGTAACTCTAAACATGCTCTTTTTTTATATCCCCATGCTCTATATAATGGTGATATGAATAATACACATGAAACAACTTTGGACTTCGACAATACCGTAACAACAGAAGAGAGGTTTGAGATGAGAAAATTTATTAATAATTTTATCGTATCGGTAAATGATAAGAATCAGAATGATGTTGAAGATGATATCGCTGATGGTTTTGTGGCGCAGGGTATATCAGAATTTATCATGCAGAAGCCTCAGCTTGTAGGAACTTTATACAGAAAGTTTTTTGGTAGGAAAAATAATTATATGTGGTTTCCAAAATTGAAACTAACAAAAAATAAAAATTTATTTTATTTGTACGGAACGTACGAAGAATATCAGCAGGGGATTTTGTCTACAGAAGGCGATATCGAAATGAAGGTAACTTATGACAGTGATGGAAAATTTCAATTTGTCAGTTGGAATTTTTTTCCGAGAATGAGAATGGTAGAATGATGCAGAATAGATTTCAAAAGGAAATGGAGTTAATGGATGGTGGTGCTTTATGTGTGATCGGTGTGGATGAGGTGGGGAGAGGCCCGTTGGCTGGACCAGTTGTTGCAGCTGCTGTCACATTTTCGGAACCTATCGAATCTAAGTGGTGGGAAGAAATTTTTGATAGTAAGAAGCTATCTCAGGCAAAGCGAGAGTATCTATTTTCAATTATTTCTGAACATGCAGAATGCTCGGTTGGGATTTCCAGTGTGATGGAAATTGAACAGTTAAATATTTTGCAGGCAAGCCTTCTTGCCATGAAGCGTGCAGTAGAAAATTTTTCCGGGCATGAAAGCAGTGTAGTGTTGGTGGATGGAAAATTTATTATTCCCGATTTGAAAGCGCCGCAGGAAGCGATCGTAAAAGGAGATAGTATGGTACATTCAATTGCAGCCAGTTCGATAATTGCAAAAGTAGTAAGGGACCGCATGATGGATGAATTAGAAATACAGTTTCCTGAATATGGTTTTGCGCAGCACAAAGGTTATGGTACTAAGCACCATATTGAGGCGATTAAGAAATTCGGTTTATCGCCCATGCATCGTCCTAGTTTTTGTGGTAAGATTTTGGCAGCGCGGTAGCTACACATATCTTTACCGATGCAGTGCATGATTATAAATATGCACTGCAAATAAATTTGGAGAGGTGCCAGAGTGGTCGAATGGGCCGCACTCGAAATGCGGTGTGCTCACAAGGTACCCAGGGTTCGAATCCCTGCCTCTCCGCCATTTGCATATTGCTCATTAGTGGGAAATATACAAATGTTAGTTACTGAGTTTAAAATATTTTTTATTTAGCAAATCCAAAGAAGCCCCGACTGTTGTATTATCACTGTTGAATAGGAAAGCATGGACATGAAAACAGAGTTAGTGTTTCACTTTATTGAGGATTAATAATACTCTGCAGTATGAGAGCTATGAATAGTATGTTATATAAATGAAATCAAAGTTTATATGTCGAAATGGTTTGATATCTATAAATAAACTGTCATGAAAACATTAACATTGTGTTTCCCGGTAAAAAGAGATGGGGAAGGTAAAATTATAGAAGTCTGCTTAGCGATGAAGAAGCGGGGGTTTGGAGTAGGACGATGGAATGGGACTGGCGGAAAAGTCGAGCTTGGAGAAACTATCGAACAGGCTGCAGTCCGTGAAACGTATGAAGAGATTGCTATTACTCCGACTGCGTTACATAAAGCTGCGAAACTAATATTCAATATTTTAGAAGAAAATTTAGAACTAGAAGTCCATGTATATCTCTGTGAAGCATGGACAGGGGATCCTTACGAAACAGAAGAGATGAACCCGAAGTGGTTTCATGTCTCTGCTGTTCCTTATGACGATATGTGGGTGGATGATAAATACTGGTTACCCTTAGTATTAGAAGGAAGTCTTATAACTGGAGAGTTTATCTTTTCAGACCAGCTAACAATACTGAGCAAAACAATAGAAAATGTTAGGCAGTTAGACTAGTGAAACATTGAAACATTTTTTTCGCGCTACAAAAGGCGCGCTTTTTTAATTTTTGAAAGCGTGTGTAATGAACAGGACTTTTACCTATTCGCCTTTATTATTACAACACGTGTCACATGAAATTTTTTTAAAGATTTTATAAAGTTTGAATAAAGATTTGCTAGTTGTTGAGTTTCAGTTCATATACTATAGTAATAGTGATTAAAATTATTTATGAAAAAAATTCTAGTTTTATACACTTCTATAGGTTTAGGGCATAAGTATATTGCGGAAAATATTGCCTATCATTTGGAACAGGCCGGCTACGAAGTATTGCTCCATGACATATTGACTGTGCAAAAAGGTTTGCTGGTTGATGTGGGTACGTGGCTACATAGTTTTATTAATAGACGCTTGCCATTTATCTGGCGCTGGCTTTACTTTAGTAAACTCGTCAATGCTATAGGTTTGCCCTTGCGCATCAAGCTGGCCAAAGGTAACTCCGAAAACTTAGAAAGAATAGTCAATCAGTTCAATCCTGATGCAATCCTCTCTACGCAGACTACTGGTTCTGCTGCTACAGCTGCGCTTATAGAACAAAAAAAGTTTCATGGAAAATTTATTGTTGCGTTTAGTGACTTCCATTTACATAAATTTTGGCTATACCCTTACGTAGATATGTATCTGGCTAATATAGTAGAACAAAAACAGCAGATGATGCAGTTAGGTATTTCAGAAAATCAGATTGCGGTATGTGGTATTACTTTAAAGCCAAGGCAAAATATAGACCGGAACAAGGTTAGGGAAAAGCTTGGTGTTTTGCCAGAACAGACTTTGGTTATTTTTGGCAGTGGTTCACTTGGTATAGGATTTGATTATAATTTGCTTGGAAGTTATCTCGAGCAATTAATTAATACGAGACCCGATATTGTTGTGGCGGTTATGTGTGGAAAAAATGAGAAATTAAGATCCAGCTTAGTTGCTGCTCGACTACATAATATTATTCCTTTGGGGTTTTATTCTAATCCCGTAGAGCTTTATCACTCTGCGGAATTATTAGTGACTAAGCCCGGGGGACTCACTACTACGGAAGCCCTCCAGGCGGGAATCAAGATACTCGTAACTCATACCTTGCCAGGGCAAGAAGAACCGAATTACGATTATTTGTTAGAAAGAAATTTAATCTTCTCAAAGCCGCAGCCTTTGACTGCAGAAAAATTAGTTGAACAAACGATTCGTGTTTTAGCTTCATCGCAGCTTGTAAATGAAGACGCTCGTCAGGCTATAATCCAATCCGGGATCGAAGGACAGGCTGTTGTAGCAGCTATAAATAGCCTCTGGAAATCATAAAAAATATGTTGACTCTGGACCCAAACTTCTATATTATAAAAACGACTATAACTTAATATAACTTACCAATGAAACAAAAAGGTAAGAAACCGAAAGAAAATTAACATGGCACGAGCAAAACAATCATTTTTTGGCAAAATCATGGGAGGCGAGGTGGTTAGTGAAGAGGAAGAGATTCAGCAATTTGAGACAGAAGAGCAGGATATAGACGTTGATACAGAAGAGGAAGAAGTAGAAGAGACCGAAGAGATGGATGAAGAGTTAGATGAAGACGACGACCAGTATTTGGAAGACGGTTCTGAGGAAGATGCGGATTACGAAGATGAGGAAGAAGAAGAGGTTCCACAAGAACCAGCTCCAAAGCCAGCCAAAGTTTCAACTCCTATTTCTAAGCAAGACGAAGATTGGATGACCGGGTACGAAGGCGCACTCAATATAGATATGTATCAAACTAAAGATAATGTCATTATCAAATCTACTATCGCGGGTGTTCGTCCGGATGATATCGATATTACAGTTGCGAATGATATGGTGACCATCCAAGGTTCTCGTTCCCGTGAAGAAAAAGTTCACGAAGACGATTACTTCTATCAAGAATGTTACTGGGGAGGATTTTCTCGCAGTGTCATTGTTCCGGTAGATATAGACAGCGAACATATCGAAGCAGATCTCAAAGATGGAATACTTACTGTTGTTGTTCCAAAAGCTGCGAAAGCTAAAACTAAGAAAGTCAAAGTAAAAGGTTTGTAAACAAAAACCGCACAGTCATTGTGCGGTTTCTGTGTTTTTATGAGTATCTTTATATCTTCAAAACTTTTGTGAAGGCGATAATGATTTCCTCTGGCGCATTTTCCATCAGTGCTTTCGCTTTTCGTATAGCAGCTCGGTCGGTGACAGCTGCAATAGTATAATTTTTCTTTTCTCCCGTAGCAGTAATGGTAGACAGAGTATAAATTTCTTTGACAGAATTTACTACTTTATCTTTCGGTACCGTCGCCTTTATTAGAAAAATATTTTTTTCAAATGTTTTGCCAGAAGCTACTAGTCGTTCTGTAGCTTCTGTGAGCTCCTGGTCGGAAATTCCCATAACTTCCTTAAATTTACTTAGCAATAGGATAAGAGTAGAAAGTTCTTTCATTTGCTTATTTTTATCTGGCGCGCTGATTACTTCTTCTATTTCTTCGACAAGTTTATCTTTGACTACTTCCAGCAACTCTTCGCCGGATACTTCTCGGCTTTCATGCCAGCCTCCAGGTTCACTTTCGACTATGCGGGGGATATTGTCGCTCACTAATTTTTCGTACGTAACGACGATGAGTGTATCGGACATTGTGTTACTTTAATTCTTGTATTCAGCATAGTATAAGTTGGGCAAGAAAGAAAGGTGAGTTTCCTGCTTAAAAATGGTATAATACTAACTGATTTTACAGTAATTTTGAAACAAAATTTCATGGCACGAACAAAACGAAAATATACGCGCAGGCAGGATGCGGATGAAGAAGGTAAAAGCTTGACTTTACCGAAGCTGAATTTGGCTCAAGAAACCAAGCGCAGCATTACTATTATAGTATTCATTATTTTGGCAGCGCTGGTGGCTATGTCGCTTATTGGCACAGCCGGGGTGTTTGGTACTTATTTAAATAAAATATTAGCTAGCTTATTTGGTCTGATTTCGTATACAGTACCTATCTTGCTCGCTCTCGTGGCGTGGATCCTGTTTCAGTCCAAACCAAAAACAGAACAAGAAGAAGCTGAAGAGGTGGATCAGCATCCTTACGCTAGAACATACGTAGGGGTTTTCTTAATGGTTCTTGGTAGCGCTGGTTTGATTCATGCCCTCTATTTAAACGAAACTCAAACTGCGTTATCTCTTGCTGGTAATGGCAAGGCTGGTGGTTATTTGGGAGCTTTGATTGCAGGTCCACTTGTCGGTGCATTTGGTTGGTGGGCTGGTAGCCTTATTATAGTCGGTGTATTGCTGATCGGGTTATTGGTAGCTTTCAATGTGTCTCCGCTTCGTTTATGGAATCGCAAAAAAGAAGAGCAGCTCGAAAAGAAAGTAGCAGACTTAAAAATCAATGCTTTGAATAATAATACTGATGAGGGAGAAGAATACGAAGAAGAGGAAGAGAGTAATGAAGTACAAATTAAAACTCAAAAACCCCTGCAGCATACTATTAATATGCCGAACACGACTCCTTCCAAAGCAGATGAAGCAATTTCGGCAATGGAATCTATTACTTTGGAAGATCGCCGCGATTGGAAATTGCCGCCATTCGATTTATTAGATGACAACAAGAGCAAAGTGGATTCTGGTGATATCGAAGCCACTGTAGATTTGATTAAAAAGACTTTGCATGATTTCGGTATTTCTGTAGAAATGGGTGAAGTTAATGTAGGCCCAACAGTTACCCAGTATACTTTCGCGCCAGCAGCTGGTGTGAAGTTAGCTCAGATTGCATCTTTGCAGAGTAATATTGCTTTGGCTTTGGCAGCACCGCAATCGCTCCGTATGGAATTGCCAATTCCTGGGAAAGCTTTAGTTGGTATTGAAGTGCCAAACAAGGTTACTGCCATGGTCCGCATTCGTGAAGTAATGCAGACTTCAGATTTCGTCAATCACAAAAGCAAGCTTGCTATGGCGCTTGGCCGTGACGTGGCGGGACGTCCGTTTATCTCCGACTTAGCAAAGATGCCTCATATTATGATTGCGGGCACCACTGGAAGTGGTAAAAGTGTGGCAATCAATAGTTTAATCGTTTCTCTACTATATAGAAACACGCCGCAGGATGTGAAGTTTATTTTGGTAGATCCGAAGCATGTAGAACTTACTCCGTACAATGGTATTCCGCATTTATTAACCCCGACAATTACTGAACCAGAAAAAGCTGTGAATGCACTCAAGTGGGCAGTGGCAGAAATGGAACGCCGTTATAAATTAGTTGCCGAAGCAGGCAAGCGTAATATCGACGAGTATAATAGCAAAACCGAATTGCCAATGCCTTATATAGTAATAGTCGTAGATGAGTTGGCTAATTTGATGGCTGTAGCCAAGGCTGATGTTGAAGCTGCGATTGTAAGGTTGGCTTCTCTGGCTCGTGCGGTTGGTATTCACTTAGTGCTGGCTACACAGCGACCTAGTACAGAAGTTATTACCGGTCTCATCAAAGCCAATGTTTCGTCTCGTGCTGCATTTAAGCTGCCAAGTCAGGTTGATAGTCGTACTATATTAGATAGCGCTGGTGCAGAGAAGCTGATGGGAAATGGTGATATGTTGTTTATTACAGCAGAGTCTTCCAAGCCAAAGCGTATCCAGGGGACTTATATTGGTGAAAAGGAAGTGCATAAAGTAGTGGATTTCTTTAAACAGCAAACCGGTGCAGTGATTTATAACGAAGAAATTGTTGAAAAGCCAAAGCGCGTCGGCGGAATTCCAGGCATGGCTGGCAGTGATGATGCGGGTGACGAGCTGTTTAACGAAGCTAAAGAAGAAGTTATGCGCGCCGGTAA
>CAYVGX010000001.1:16483-23177 GCA_964451015.1 uncultured Candidatus Saccharibacteria bacterium
ACAACTTGACCAAAATTTGATGAAAACTTAAAGAGGTCTTTATGGATATGCTATTATAATATGTATGCTAGAGGAATTTAAATTAAAGAAAATCCAGCAAGAAACCTTAGGAGAATATTTATATTCAATTAGGCAAGATTTAGGACTTTCCTTAGAGGAAGTTGCAAAGCAAACTGGTATTTTCGAAAAATTTATTGCAGCTCTGGAAACTGGTAAATACCAGCAATTACCCCCGGATGTGTATGTCTTAGGTTTTCTCAAGAAAATTGCAGATGTGTACAATATATCGTGTACCGAATTATTGGAACAGTTTAAAAAAGAGAGAAATTTGAGCGAACAAACTGCGCGCAAGATCGTTTCTCCTGCTAATGGTTTTTTGTCGGTATTGAAGAATATTTCAGTGACGCCAAAATTAATCACTATTTCAGCAGGTGCATTGCTCGGCATTGGCGCAGGCCTCTATATAATAGTACAAGTATTCTCTGTTAATCGTACCCCAGCTCTTACTATCTTATCTCCGACTAAAGATTCGGTGGTGAAAGGGAGTTCGGTAGAAATCAAAGGTCAGACCGAACCAGGAATAACTGTTTCAGTAAATGGACAAAATGTATTAGTGCAACCGGATGGAAGTTTCTCAAGCACTTTGAGTGTAGTACCAGGACAAAAAGATTTGCATTTGGTAGCAACAAATAAATTCGGAAAATCAAAAACAGAAAACATCTCTTTTAAAATAGATCAGCCTACCGTAGCAGGAGAAGTAACTCAACAACCATCAGAATTATTGCTCGAACTTCGGTTTACTAAAGATACTACTATTAGTATTAAACGTGATGGTGTGAGTCTACCAGAAGAAGAAGTACCAGCCGGTGCCACTAAAAAAATTGTAGCTGCTAAAGATATAGAGCTAACTACTAGTGATGCAGGAAATACTATTGCGCGTTTCAATGACCAAGAGTTTGGTCCGTTGGGTAAAAAAGGCCAAGCATTGACTATTCCATTTTCTGAAAAAGCTCAGACATTACTCGCACCTACTAAGAAACAAGAAACCTCTTCTGATGTTACAGAAGATAGAACAAATACAAATAATTAATCATATACATATGGCAAAAGCAGCAAAAGCGAAAAAGACAATCGGTGCCAGCTCTGGCAAGCAAGGCGCAATCGACAGTGCTATCGACCAGATTCGCGATAAATTTGGTGAAGGTAGTATTATGAAAATTGCGGACAATCAAACTTTGAACGTCGAAGCGATTCCTACTGGAAGTATTAGTTTAGATATGGCTTTGGGTGTAGGAGGTATTCCAAAAGGACGCATCGTAGAAATTTATGGTCCAGAAAGTTCAGGTAAAACTACGTTAACCTTGCATATGATTGCAGAAGTGCAGAAAGCCGGCGGTTTGGCTGCGTTTATAGATGCCGAACATGCTTTGGATCCAGATTATGCAAAGCGTATTGGCGTAAAATTGGACGACTTGCTGGTGTCTCAACCAGATAGCGGCGAGCAAGCTTTGGATATTGCAGAAACATTAGTACGTAGCAATGCGTTGGATTTAATTGTAATTGACTCTGTTGCAGCTTTAACTCCTCGCGCGGAAATCGAAGGTGAAATGGGTGCCAGTCATATGGGTCTTCAGGCCCGCTTGATGTCGCAGGCGTTGCGCAAGTTGACTGGTATTATTTCTAAAACCAATACTACTGTCATCTTCATTAACCAAATTCGTATGAAGATCGGTGTTATGTTTGGTAATCCAGAAACCACCACTGGTGGTAATGCGCTGAAATTTTATGCGTCTGTACGCGTAGAAATCCGCCGCACTGCACAAATAAAAAATGGCGATAAGATTATAGGTAATCGCACTAAAGCAAAGGTTGTTAAAAATAAAGTTGCGCCTCCCTTCAAAGTGGCAGAGTTCGATATTATGTATAACGAAGGGATTTCCTCTAGTGGTGACATTTTGGATACAGGTCTTTTGATGGGTGTGATTGATAAGAGTGGTAATTCCTATTCTTTCAAGGATGTGAAGTTGGGTGTTGGTCGTGAAAACGCAAAAACTTTTTTGAAAGAACATCCAGATATATTCGAGCAGGCAGACACAGCTTTACGAGAAAAATTAAAGACCGGTGACGCTATTCCTAATAAAGGCATAGATGACGAACTGGACGAAGACGAAGAATAAAAATAAATCCGAGATTGATTCTCGGATTTATTTTTGGGTATAATAAATTCTAAGAGGGGTATATGAAAAAAATAACAGCAGGTAAACGATATATGAAGTTATGGCTCTGGGTCAGGGAGGTGATCGATGATCACAGAAATTCAGACACAGAAGTGCGGATAATTTTTATTTTGTTTTGTCAGGCGTATGATCCTAAAATGGAACATAGCTTAACCTGGACCTTAAAACGATATATGTTAGAGAGACGCAATCGGATGATTAGCATGACTGATGCAGTGGCAGATTTTATCGCATATGTCGCATAATAGGTGGCCGTCATAGACGGCTTTTCTTTTCGCCCAAAATTTAGATTTCATCTATAATATAAGTAACATGAATCAAAAATATTGCAGTATTGATCTTGAATTCACTGGTTTTGACCCAGAAAAAGAACAAATTCTAGAAATAGGGTTTGCCTTTTTTGAATTGACACCACACGGCTTGCAGGTCGGAGAAACCTGGTCTCAGGTTTTTCAGCCTACCATAGAAGTTCATCCAAAGATTCTAGGCTTGACTGGTATTTCACAAGAAGAAATTGATAATGCTCCCTCCATTAATGAGTACGTTGAGTTTTTATCTGAAAAATTATCTGATGTCATCATTGTTGCTCATAACCCAACGTTGGACATTAAATTTTTAGAAGCAGTAGGAGTTAAGCTGTCTGGTCGCTCAATCGATAGTTTGGAATTGGTCCAATTTTTGTTGCCAACGTACCACAGTTACAATTTAGAAAACTTAATGCATTATTTTGGTATCAGTCATAAAGACAGTCATCGCGCATTGGGTGATTGCTTGGCTACTATCACATTGGTAGAAAAAATGATGGCAATTCATAATGCATTTAATCCAGTTCTCAAGGCAGAATTAGCATCTATATATAGTAAGTCAGAATTCGAATGGACTGCTTTATTGCAGTATAATTTTGAACCTGTACTAACTATATCAAGTACGAATCCTTCACAGCAATTATCTGCTCTACAACCATTGCAAAATTTTTCTAATGCAATTGTAATAGATACGCAATTGGAAAATTATTTGGAAAGAATTGCAGTAACTGCAAACCACCAGGAAGGTGATTGGATTATAGTTGTGCGAAATAACAGGGAGGTGATTAGTTTATGGCAGCAAGGATTAGTTGAAGGAGTATTCGAATCAGAAGATATGTTTAATCGAGAAAGTTTCCAAAAATTTTTATCACATATAGAGACTCCGGAACAAATCAGATTTTGTCTAAAGATTGTAGTGTGGCTTCATACTAATTGGCAGACTACTACAGTTCTCGATTTGAATTTATCTTTTTTTGGAGGGCAGTTCAAATCGTTCATTGTAGGAGATAGTCATCAGTCTTCTCCGGCCAAGGTACTTGCGTGTACATATGAAACATTGCTATCACTTGCTCACAGTAATAATGAGGCACAGCGCAAATTGATAGTGATGGATATGCAGCGCTTTGAAAAGTTTCTCACTTCCGGAAGCAGAGACAAACTTTCCTGGAGCGGCATGCATTATGTGCTCAAAAGTATTTATAACCCAGAAACAGAATTGGGAGAGCAGCAATACGAAACTGAAGTAGTGGATTGCTTGGCTCAAGTAGATTTATTTTTTGGAATAGTTCAGATTATCCTACGCCAGCAAAATAAAGAGCTAGATTATATTTCCCTAGATCAATTGGAAAAAAACAACCTTATTTATTACAAGCGACTTGTTGCTGCAGCAGACAACGTCTCTGCCAAGCTAGAACAGCTCGGGAAAAGATCTGGTTTCGGTAATTTAGTTAGGATTGCCGTTGCTCTCAAGGACTATTTTGAAATTCAAGATAATATTGTGAAGTGGGTCGAGCTAACAGATGATAATACATATCTTCATGGGCAGCTCATTACTATAACTGAGATATCAAAGGATATATTAAATAGATTCCAGTCAGTGCAATTTGTAGACAGTCTGCTTAGCAAGCAATTACTTTTTTATTTGTCCGATCGATTAGGATTGAATACAGAACATCTAAAGATTTCTGATGTTTCTCAACTGTCGTCACTATTTCATGTAAACGAATTAGACTTAGGTGAAAGTGCATTATTTGATCTGGTTAAAAAACTTCATCCAAGAGCTGTTGTGATTTTCCCAAATGCTACTAAGTTAAAACAATTCTATAAAGAGTATTTTGTAGAATTAAAGGAGCGGTTCCATCTCTTTGCTCAGGACTATTCGGGTAGTGGCAATAAAATTTTCAGGAATTTCAGAATTTTTGAAAATAGCTTGTTATTCGCAACCAGTAACTTCATAAATAAGCAAAAATATACACTACCTGTGAACGATGTTTTACTGCTCGAATTACCTAAGTTGGATATGACTCATCCGTATTACCATGCGATGCTGGAAAACTATGTTGATAAGTATCAAAACTTGGAAGAAATTTTAGTACAAAATGAATTGTATTTGAACTTGAAGCAGCTTTCAGAAAGCAGCTTTCCAACATTACATATTTCATCTAAAGTGTTTGAAAAAATTGAGTAATTATTTAGTTGCTCAATTTTTTTACTATGAAAATTTTGTGAGCAAATTAAATTCTGTGAAGAAAATTATTGACAGGAGAGAAAAATTCTGCTATCATATAAAAGTAATAAACAAATCGCACGTTGAAAACAAAATAAAAAGAAACTGAACGAAGGAGATCTGCTTGCTTAAGCATCTAGAGGGCTTAAGGGTAGCTTTCCTTTTAACTTCTCGTCATAGCCTGTTCCAATCTAGGCTGATTGTAAAACAAAAATCAATGTAGGTTCTCGACTGTCCTTAACAGTCGCAAAAATTTTTTCAAAAACAAAAACAAAAAACAAATAAATAGAACAAAAGTTTTAAGGTCATTAGACCACAAGAGAAGTTTTAAGTGCAGTTTACCATTGATTGGAATTGTAGACGTTATCTTTAAGCTCTGCTTAAAGAATACCGAAAGCCAACGAAATGTTGGTGAGTGCATTACGTTTAGGATCTCAAAGGTTGGGGTCCTACAGGTAATGCGCTGACTAGCTCAAGGCTTTGGGTCAGCGCCACATCAGGCCTGTTCATTTTTAAAAATTGGGGCCCATGATGGGGCGCTTTTTGCTTTTTCAGGGACCTTTTTGTATACTAAATTTAATTAATACATTACTCACATGTTATCCCAAGATTTTATTGCCAAGATGAAAACTCGCTTAGAGGAAGAAAAGGCAACTTTGTTAAATGATCTCTCTGGCTTACAAGAGCACACCGAGGTTGGTCCTGAGATGGACGAGAATGCAACAGAAGTACAAATCGACGACGTTAATAAAGATTTAATAGCACGCATGCAAAGCGATTTAGAAAAAATTGAAAAAGCATTGCGTAAGATTGAAGATGGTACATATGGCACGGATGACGACGGTAATGAAGTTTCCGAAGCCAGATTAGAAGCCATGCCATGGGCTGATAAGGCCTTATAATTATTTCCGAAGCAGTTTATTTATAATGCTAAAAGATACTCAAACTGAATTTTCTACCGAAAGGTCTGCTCAAAGATCTTTCGGTTTTTGGTACCTGATTTTTTTATTTCTATATTCACTTGCAAGTGGTATCCGGTTGTTGGTGTTGCATTTAGAAATGAGTTATTTTAAGAATGAACATTTTGCATTCAGTCTGCCAGTCCCGACTACGGTTATTTATATGTTATATGCAATTGTATTTGCGCTAATTATTTTTTTCTTGAAACGCAACTGGAATCAATTATCAGAAATGATGAAATGTGGTTTTGTGTTAATACTTAGTGTTGGCTTTAGTAATGTGCTGGAAAGATTAGGTAGTGGTTATGTGGTAGATTATGTATACATAGCAAATGGAGTTTTTAACATCGCTGATGTATATATTATTTTAGGGGCTCTCATGATTTTGGCAGATAAAAATATTTTTAAAAAACTTTAGGTAATCTTAAATTAAATTTTATGGCCAGCGTGTTACGCTGGTTTTATGATACAAAAAATTATTACCGCTACTCCGAATGGCTATTATGCAGCAGTAGTAGAAATAGAAACAGATGTGAGTAATGGTTTGCCGGTAACTATTATTGTAGGCCTTCCAGATGTAGTAGTACAGGAAAGTAAGGAGCGTGTTCGCTCGGCAATTCGCAATAGTAGTTTCCAATATCCAGTACATAGAATTTCAATAAATTTAGCCCCTTCGAATATCCCGAAGGTTGGCAGTCATTTCGATTTGGCTTTAGCATTATCTATATTGCTGGCCGGTGGAATGATCTCGTTTGATGCACGAGATAAAATGTTTATCGGCGAACTTGCATTAGATGGGAGTATCCGCTCTAGTTTCGGTGTGTTGTCCATGGTGCTCGCAGCCAAAAAGCGCGGTATTAAAGAAGTGTTTGTGCCTCTAGAAAATTGTAGGGAAGCCTTCTTGGTTAAAGGTATTGTGGTGTATGGTGCGTCTACATTAACTCAGGTGATAGAACATGTGTTAGG
>CAYVGX010000002.1:0-5988 GCA_964451015.1 uncultured Candidatus Saccharibacteria bacterium
TGTCTTTAATATACGAATATTGAATTTCATTGCCATGTGTATCTCTTACTTTAGATAGCATCCATTTATACACTTTGGTTGAGTCTCCGGGTTTATCTTGGCGACTTGCAGCAGTTTCCCCGAAAGTTAAAGTCCGTCCATCCTTAGCAGTAACTGTCCAGGTGTTATTACTGTTATACACATATTTTTGATAAGCACCCTCTTCTACTTCATTACGGTATATTGTGTACGGAGACGAAGTTGTATCAGTTGTTGCAACTAAATTACCAGAAAGAGAAGAGCTAAAAAACGCATTAGTATACAGCGATTGAGTTCCTTTTAAAGGCTCTCTCTGAATATATGGGATTGAAACATCCCATCCTAAACCAGCAATAGTATCTAACTTGCTATTATTGCGAGAGTTATATGTTAACGATAATTCTGGAGTCATACCTGCACGACCTTCTGGTAAAGGAACTGGAAAATTATATGTTAAAGCCCCTGTCGATTGATCTACGGTTGCCTGAGACTGAGTCGGTAGTTCGAACTTTAATGCCGAAGGCTGCGGCGCAGCTAAAGCAGCAGTGCGCGCCATAGCATCCTGCTGTGCCTGTTTATCTTTTTCTGTAACCGGCATTTGATCCTTAGGTTTTTCTTTTATCGCGTCTTTGTCTGTGACCACTTCTTCCGAAGGATTCATGTCTTTTGCAGGTTTATCTTTTTCTGCATCTTTACCTGTTTCTATGGCCGGAGAAGTTGCATCTGCCTGGGGAGCAGATACTTGATCATTACCGTCGGATAGCACTGCATCTGCCGATTGAGGCATAGTCTGTACAGGAGGCATTTCCTGTGCATAAACCGCCATAAGCGGCGTAATGATGATCGAAACAGCGAGGACTAAAACAATCCCCACTTTGGACCATAATTGTATGGTCATAAGATAACTTTGCTTCATATGATTATGAATTAATGAATAAAAACAAAGCGATCAAAATAATGATCGCTTTTGTGCAATTTCGTTTAGAAATATTGGTGTTGTATAAGCCAGAAATAGCCATACAGATAACCTTATTAAGTTATAGTTTTGTAGAATAACTTAAAATTAATAGCTTGTAAAGTTATTTTACAAAATACTAGATAAAATCCTGATAAAGAAAAAATAAAGTTTTGATAAAGATTTAATGAAATAAAAAACAGTCCCTTGCGGGACTATTTTGTAAATCACTATGATTGTAAACGTTTTACTTCGGCATCGTAATTGGCTTTATTCTTATCATCTAATTGGCCTGCTTTCTGCCAATAGAGTATTGCGCCAGGCTTATCGCCAATTTTTTCTAGAAACTTAGCATAGCTTACCACGATTTCGATATTATTATCTGTAGTTCGCAATGCTGTTTCATATTGCTTCTTTTGGTCGTCGTTAGACTTATTGCCAGAAAACTCTATTACTGCCAGCCAAAAATCTGGATTTTCTCTGTCACGATCCAATGCTTGCTGAGCAGCTTTTGAAGCATTTTCTGTATCCCCCATATCGCGATAGATATTGGTATACAGCCCCCATACGCGCGCTGTATTTTTTCCTTCTTCGGAAATTTTACTTAGCGTATCAACTGCGTCTTGATATTTACCCAACTTATATTGAGCGCCAGCTAACTTAACTAATAAGGAATCACGTTCTTTGGCAAACTGATCCCCACCCAGCCCTTTTAGCTGCTCCTGATAGCCTGCCAATTGAGATTCCACCAGTTTTCTTGCATTACCATCTAAGTTTACCAATCGCTCTTTTACAATATTATTTCCTTGAGTAGAAGAGTTTTCTGGTAATCGATTTTTAACCAATAAAACAATAATAATTATTGCAATCAAAGCGATGACCGCCAAGATATATGTGCGAGATCTAGAAGCTTTCGGGGTTGCTTCACTAGTCTCTAAATTTGGAGTTTGATTTTCTGTTTCCATAGTAAAATCATTATACCAAGGCTCATTTGGAGCGCAATAAAAAATAGCGGAATAAATAATATTCCCCTATTTTATGAGGGTTTTCTTTGCTTATTGTTGCCTGGTATCGCTGCCAATGCGCCCATCGATCAATTGAATGACGCGCTTGGCCTTTTCGGCATATTCCATTTCGTGGGTAACCATAATAATGGTCTGACCTTCTTTGGAAAGCTCTAAAAAGACTTCCAATACTTGATGAGAGCTGCTGATATCTAAATTGGCCGTAGGTTCATCGGCAAAAAGAATCTTTGGATTGTGCGCCACAGCGCGTGCAATTGAAACTCTTTGCTGTTGACCACCAGACAATTGACTCGGCAGATTATAGAGCTTATCAGACAAACCAATTTTAGCCAAAGCAATATTAGCCTGCTCGTAAGCCGCAGGTTTACTAAAGCCCTGCATGATCATTGGCAAAGCCACGTTTTCCAGTGCTGTCATTTCTGGCAATAAAGCGTAATCCTGAAAAACATAGCCCAAGTTCTTCAAACGAAATTCGGTTTTTTCCGCGTTATCTAATTCTGACGTCTTCACCCCATCGATGTACACCTCCCCGGAAGTAGGTTCGTCGAGCAGTGACAACTGGTACATAAGCGTACTCTTCCCCGCCCCACTCGGACCAATAATCGCCACGAACTCACCGGAATCGATTTGCACATTCAAATTCTTTAAAACCGTAAGTTCCAATTCGCCGCTACCAAATTTTTTTACAATACCTTCTGCTTTAATCATATTATCTTCCTAAAATTGAATCTAAAGTATTGCGGCGCACGATCAGTTTTGCTGGCAAATAGCCTGCCAACAACGTGACTACCAACAAAATAACGACCCTAATTAAAGAACCGATCGGTGTGGCCACTAAAATTCCATCGGAAAAGGGAAAATCGATTGGATTAGCATCGAAATATGGTTTAAGCAAACCAAAAGTTAGCACCAAACCTATAAGAGAGCCAATCACGCCATAAAAGAAAGCCTGGATTATATAAGACACCTGAATAGCTTTCGGGCTAATGCCAATTCCTTTCATGATGCCGATAAATTTACGCCTGGTCACCGCATTAATAAAAATCACGATAAACACAGTAATAGATGCCACCACTAAAGCAATCGAGGATAAGGCATTTCCCAAAATATTGAATGTAGTCGCAATATCGCGCAAAAAAGACGGGATAGAATCTTCTGCGGTCTGAATGAGCGCCGCATTATTACCCTGGAAAGCAATTAACTGGTCTACTAACTGTTGGCTGAATGTCGGGTCTTTTACAGAAATAGCAATAGATTGATATTGCTCCTTGTTTACCGGCACAATACGCTTCAGTTCGGAATCGAGCATGAACATGCGCGTAGAAATTTCATCTACCTTGCTTTTCACAATACCTTTTACGATCAAGTCCTTGCTGGCAGTTTCGCCATCATTACCAGTCACAGTCAAGCGGACCTTCCCACCTACCTTCACGTCTTTCAGTAAATCTAAGCCGGGTATATCAGCATCGGCAAAAGACGAATATTCTTTGATCAAATTTGCACCTATCAAAATATAGCCTTCTTCTCCAGGCTCTAGCATATTACCCGCTACTAAAAATCGAGAAAAGCGAGTCATTTCTTCCTCTTTTTCCGGATCAATACCCATAACGCGTGTACCTACACTATTGGCACGCTGATCTTTAGCCGGATTATCGTCTACTGTTCCCAAAACTTGTCCATTTGCCGCGAGGCGCGCTGCGTATTTTTTCACCATAGAATGATTTTGAATAAAAGAAATCAATTGCGGGGAATTTTCAATGTAATCATGCCCTGACTTTGGGGTAATGACCACATCGCCAGTCCAGCTGGTTTTGTACGCAATAAAAGAACCTTGAATCAGACCCACCAAAAGCCCTGATACTACCACTAAATTAAGAAAAGTAAGCACCATAATAGAAACGATCAATACCGTTGTGCCCTTACTGGAACGGCGCAACTGTCTGAAAGCCAAAAACCATCCGACTCGGATGGCATTGTACCACTCTCTTCTTAATTCTAATAAGCGTTTCATGGCAGCCTATTCTTTAATATCTGTAATGATCTCTTGGTCTTTTTCTAAACCAGAAGTGATTTCAATCATGCCCCCATCGCCTTTAATGCCAGTTGTGACCAGACGTTCGGCATATGCCTTAGACTTGGTATCTGTTACCACGCGCACCACTTTTTGGCCATTCTTTTCTAACACCGCGCGCTCTGGCACAGATAAGACATTAGCCTTAAACTGGCTAATAATAGTTAAGTTAGCGGTGAAGCCTGGCTTGATTTCATCGGTTTTTCCAAGAGACGCTTTAATTTTATAGTTTACAATTCCGGATACCAAAGTAGAAGCAGGGTCTATGGTTGCCACTTTGCCGGTGAAGGTTTTGCTGTCATCAAGTGCATCGAAAGTAAACTTCACTTCTTGGTCTAATTTTACTTCGGAAATGTTTGCTTCTGCGATATTAGCCTCTACATACAAGTTTTCTAAATCTTTCAGAACAATTGCTGCTTCCGTAGCACTAGACTGTTCGCCAGGATCAATATTTACCGCAGTAATCGTGCCGTCTGCTGGCGCGCGAATAATGGTGTTCTCAAATTGAGCTTCTGCTGCTTCTAATTGTCCTTCAGCAGCCAATATTTGCGCTTTGGCAATGGCTACATCTTCTGGACGAGGCAGCCAAGGTTTGATCGAAATTCGACTGCGCTTGAGCCAAAGCAGACTCTGCAGTATTCAAGGTATTTTCTGCAGTGATCATGGCTACATCACGGGCCTGTACCGCAGCGTTATAACTGTTCAAATTGGTTAAATAGGTACTGGATTCTACATTTGGAATGCTCACTGTCCAAACTGCACTCCCATCAAAACTACCGCTTGCTGGGAAAGTGACATACAAACCTTTAGTCCCCAAAGCTACAGGAATTCCTCGCTTAATTGTGCCGCTCGTTCCGCTTTCCAGACCTTGATATTTCATGCGAAAGCCATCGATAATAAATTCTACGCTAAAACGATAATCACCTGCTTCAGTACCCTGATATGCTCCAGAAATACTTTGGAGTTACAATATTGTCGTCGATTTTATTTCTTTTGGCTTCAAGCCCGGAATTAAATAATGACAATTGCGCGTTACGCACTAACGAATCTTGCTGGAATTTGGTGGAATTATAACTTGCTAAAGCGTTATTGTAGCCAACTTTTGCTGCACTCAATGAGGATTTCGCTACATTTACCGCAGGAGTATCTGCACCTGCAATCACCTTGTCGTAGTTAGCTTGAGCTTGTGCCAAACTACCGCGCGCCTGCGTTACGCTGGCCGCTTGATCGCGTTGAGTTAAATTTGCCAATACCTGGCCTTCTTTTACCTTATCGCCCACTTTCACATTCACTTTTTGGACTAATCCGGTATTTTTAAAATTTAAATCAATGTCAGTGGAACTGATTACCTGTCCTGTCGCCAGAATAGTCTTAGTAAGATCTCCCTTAATAACATTTTGGGTAACCGTTTTGCCGTTATTGCCTA
Organism: uncultured Candidatus Saccharibacteria bacterium; assembly: GCA_964451015.1. Lineage (GTDB taxonomy): Bacteria > Patescibacteriota > Doudnabacteria > UBA920 > UBA920 > UBA920. The sequence continues at coordinate 5,496 of CAYVGX010000002.1, forward strand.
CTGCCTTCACAATCAAGCCAATAATCGCCAATAAAATCACTGCTCCTATGATCACATAGATAATTCTGCGTTTCGTAAAAAATTCTTTCATAAATAAAATTGCTGATTAACTGCTTAATTATAGCAAGATTTTGGCTTTTATAAAAACAAAACCGCCCGCCGATATTATGTCGGCGGGCGGTTTGTTTAAGCTATTTTACTAACCTATTCAACTATATGATCGAATTAAAATTCGTTCAAGAATACAGGGTTTGTCTTGTATTCATCTAAGTTGAAGCTGTAGTAGTTAGCGTTGGTATCGTTGGTAGCAGTACCCCAGTTGATAGACTGCAAAGATACCTCAGCGTAATGATCATCGCTACTTGCAGTAGCAGAGACACTCGCATTAACAGTTAAGGTGAAGGTGCGGGTTGTATCTTCATCAACTTCGAATACGTTAGCAGTGTCTTCGGAGTCGGTAGAAGAAGAAGTCAATGTACAGGTTGTGCTGTTC
>CAYVGX010000002.1:6088-13954 GCA_964451015.1 uncultured Candidatus Saccharibacteria bacterium
GTCATAATACCAGCATCATATACGGAGTGAGTTTCACCGATAGCAGTGCCAGTTAAGTCACCACCAGCTAAGGTATCACCTTCTTCGTCATCAGCGTCGATAGAAGAGACACCTAAGGTAGCTTGAACGGTGTCACCGTTGTCAGCTGCACCAGCTGTATCTTGGATATCTACAGCAACAGTGAAGTCCATAGTGTCGTCAGCGTTTAGATCTAAGTCTAAGTCTTCAAATACTACAGCACCACCAGTTGGTACAGAGTCAGAAGCGATTTCATCGCCATCAACCCACAAGGTAGCCTTGAGTAGCAATACAGCTTCGTCAGTTTCACCAGTGGTAGTGATGGTTACAGGAATATCGTTGATAGTGATATCAGATTCACCTTTGTTTTCCAAGGTGAACGCTAAGATTTCAACATCCTTAGTGTCGTCGGTGTCGTCGATATCAATAACGTGAGAGTTGTTGATGTCTTCGCTACCATCGGTCAAGTTTGCATTCAATTCTACGTCAGTAGCAGTTGCAAAGCTTTGGAAGGTGAAAGTCTTTTCTAAGGAATCAGCGTCGGTATCTTCGGTAGTGGTTACACCATCACCGTCTTCGAAACGAACACTAATTACGTCAGCGATCCATGCTTGGTTCAAATCTGCAGAGTCGATAACATTGTTACCGGATACAGATACAGTGAAGTCTTCATCAGTGTCAGCAGCTACTGCAGCACAGTCCAAAGAGATAGTCTTTGTCCAGGTACCGTTGGTAGCAGTTTCAGTGAAGTCAGAAACATCAGCAGAACCAACCATTTCGTCGCCTAACCATACTTGTACTTCGTTAGCGTAGTCTTCGAAGTCTTCAGAACCAGTACCGTTTTCGTCAAATTCTACTTTGACAGAAGTTACAGCAACGTCTGAATCATTGTCAGCTTCTACGTTGAAGGACATAACAGGTACTTCATCTTCGCCTTCGCCTACTTCTTCACCAGAGTAGTCGGAAACAGCAGAAGTGGTAATAGAACCAGTTGTACCGTCTAAGTCGTTACAGTTAGCATTGTTGTCGTTGCCACCAGTGGTAGCAGTTGGTACTAATTCACCAGCCATACGACCAGGAATTACACCAGTTTGGCTTAAGGTAACATCTGCAGCATTTGCAGGTACTACGTCAGCGTAGCTCCAGCCCCAAGAGTCAAAGACAGATTGGGAAGGAACACCCCAGAGACCGCCAGTGACAACCAATTGTACAGTACCGTTGTTGTTGATCAAGGTACCAGCACGGTGTTGTGCAGAAGCAGAGTCTACGTTAGAGGTTTTGCTCAAGAAGGAAGAGTCACCGTAGAAAGCACGGCTGAAGGAGAAACCTTGGCCAGCGAATACAGAAGCGCTAGTGAAAGCAGCTTTCATACCACCAGTGATCAAGGAACATTCACCTTTAACATCAGTACCCTTAGTTTCGGTTGCACAGAAAATGCGACCGTCTTGAGGAGCAATGAAGCTTCCGGTTGGAAGAGCAGTTACAGATGCGTCAGCAGCCTTAACTTGGCCAAAGGACAAGAAACCATAGCTAGTGAAAGCACCAGCAGAGGTGAAAGGACGCTTTTGCATGTCTTTAGTGATGAACCATACAGTACCATCGGTGGTCTTGTATACTTCACCAGCAGAAGCAGCGTTAACGTTTGCAGCACCAACGAAAGCGAAGGATGCAGCTACCATAGCAATGGTAGAAACGCTAACAGCGATTTTCTTAAATAAATTAGTCATTTATAACTCCATTTTTCGAAAAGGGCTATAGGCTTTCTCCTGCTGTTCATTTGGACAGAAGAGAAATTATAGTCTTGATTATTCAATTGAGACAATCAATGAGTTTTCGAAAAATAATTAATTAGTTTTAACGAGCTTACTATATTTATAGAGCAGAAAGGCTCTAGAGTTCCTATCAACCTAAATATAGAAGACCGATTATTGGAAACCGAATCTGAAACCATAGTTACTTAATAGTTCGACCAAGGAGTCCCCTTCAAGAAGGGCTGACGCCTATTAAGGAGTATTTACAGATACGGGCAATAATTGATAATAACTGAACTTAATTAGAATTGAATCTAAGAATAGGATAAGTTCAGAGCCATGATTTTTTAAAAAAGCACAATCTAAACTCATCTATATTTTATTGTTAAGGAATCGTCCGCTAAGACGCGGGTAAATAGGGAGTGTTACAGCTACATGCTAATACTGTTATTACAACGAAAGTGTTTCTCTAAAGTAACTCAGAAAATAAAAAACACGTATATTTACAAGGTATTTGTGCTTTATTTATATTTTAGCCAAATAACCTTTCTATACGAATTTATTGCTGAGTTGTATATATAGCTGACATATCTCTGATGAATTAACAGTATTATAAAATATCCATAAAATTTCGTCAAGTAAAAAACCGAGTCATATTATGTAATATACTCGGTTAATAATGTTAAATTTTATTAAGAAAATCTTACCAAACTCGTTTAATCTCGTATTGCTGATCTTTAAATCTAAATTCATCTCCTTCTTCTTTTCCTGCTGCTAAAGTTGCAAGCGGTGCTTCTTTGGAAATAGTTAAAATCTCCACTTCCGCATGCTTAATAACTTCGCCTCCATAACTGGGAATCAAATAATAAAATTTAGATTCTTCAGTTTGAAGATTCTGTAACTGGAAAACTGCTCCAATTATAACTGTCTCGCACACATCTACAGACAAAGATCTCAACTCTGTAAGAGCGATTATATACGCTATAACAGGCTTCTGTTTACTTAATGCCACATTGCTAATATTAAATTTATTAGTGTCAGAATGACTTACATTTGCCCCAGGAGAATCAATCGCCTCTCTTGTTGAGCTTTTTATGGAATCTTCGATTCTTTTTTTAAGCCCCTCGTAGCACCTCATTACTTTTGTTTTTAACTCGGATTTATCAATCTTAACTTCTTTCATATCAATCTGTCCTCTTTTTCATCTTTTCTAGCTCTTTTCTACATTCCTTAGTTTGATTCAGTAGATATTCCAAAATCGCTGTATCATACCCCCCACTGCCCACAGATTGAGCAGGTCTTAATTTCATATTATCTTTAGCTATTGCTAAATGAGGGGCTCTAAATTTTTCTATAGCGCTCATCATCTCAATAGTAGCCAAAACAGAATCATTAAAGGCATTATTTAAATAATTACCTCCATTATAATAGGAAGTGGTTTTTTTAAATAAAGAACTTTTTTTATACATACCGAATAACTTCATGCGAATTGCATTCGGTAAATATGCTACTGATTCTTTGAAATAGCGAATATACACATCGTCATTATTTTCGATTCCCCATAGTAAAAAATCTATGATACAAATCGGCATCTGAGCACCGCCAGGTGCAAAGTATTTTTCTCCCCCAATGATTTTAGGCTCGAAATATGGCCTTAATACATTAGTAAAGACCTCTGCAGAAATCCGTTTTCTAACAGAAATGATATTCTCCACCATAGCATTAAATGCTTTACTAGCTTCATACATCACTGCCGCATAGCGAGGGTTTTCGATAGCTGTATCAATTAAAATCGATAACCCAGCTATACATACAGGCAATGCCTTCATACCCTGCACAAACGAGTCGATGAATACCTTTTCTTCTATAGCATTAGTAAAGACTCGTTGATACTCACCTTTTGGATTTCGCGGACCATAAGTAAAAACTGTATCCGTAGGAACTTCTCTAGTTTTTTGGGCAAGAATTAAAAGAATATGTTCTAAACTAGGTATACGTTCCATTGAAATTTGCCATCGAACTAACATTGAAGCTACCATATTTAAATCCCTGACCGCTGCCATTGCAGGAACATCTTCTAATCCTTCAAAATAATCAGTCCCTAGTTCATTAATTTTTGTATTTATCACATTAATGATACTGTCTAACTTCTCGGGACAACCCGACTCATTAGTCGGGAATTCGATAGCAAAAAATTCATTTAAATTTAAAGGGTCTAGCTGTGCTACGTTTTCATCCAATAATGACAATAGCTTCCACGTGCTATACTCAAAATGTTGTTTGATAAAACTCATACTTCCTCCTTTTCTGGTTCATGCCAGAACATAAAGCAATATAATTGTGCGCTAAGTTCTGAAATGAAGATATTTCATTTTTTATTTTTTTGCTACTATACCAATAATTAAGCAATTAATATGAATATTTATTTAATCACCCAAAACCAAGGAAAGTTAATGGCAGCTCAAGAAGCTTTTAAGGACTCCAATATTACTCTTATGACAGTAGAGAAAGACTATCCGGAGATACAAGCGGACAGCTCTGCGGAAATAGCCGAATATACGAGTATACTGGTTGCCCACGAACTTGGCAAGCCAGCTATCCGAGAAGATCATAGCATTTTCCTCAATGGATTACACGGCATTCCTGGACCTTACATGAGCTATTTTAACAAAAAACTATCCGAGCAAGACGTATTACGACTATTTGAACACCTTCCAGATAGGACAGGCTATTTTGAAGTTGCTACCAGCATCGGCTACGCAGACGGAGAATATTTTACTTCAAGTTTCAAAGTGCCTTTTAGTCTGGCCATGGCCCCTAAAGGAGACCTGCAAACAGGTTGGAATACTATCATTATTCTAGACGGAGAAACCCGAACACTGGCTGAATATCCCGAACAAGAACGCACTCATATCTGGCAGCAAGGGTATTTAGAAGTTAAAAAACACTTGGTACAAAAATTTTTATCGTAAGACAAACACGCCCCGCATCACGGTTCGTTGCCCTTCATTGATATGGGAAACGTAGTAATGTACATCTCCTACTGATTGCATGCGTGCGCAAGCTATTCTTTCCATAAGTTCTGATCGAGAAAACAACCACACAGGCAAACCATAACTATTCAAAAATAAACAATCTTGATCTGTAGAGACAAGATTGTTTATTTCATTTCCACGGATGAATACATTCAAATACAAATGACCACCCGGCTTCAACACTCGAGAGATTTCTTGCAGACCTTGTTCAAATTCTTCCGCATTATCACAGTTATGCAATACCCCACTAGAAATAACAATGTCAAAGCTATCTGAGTCGTAACATAACTTAGAAAATACTGATGATAAAACACGCGTTTTCACTAATCCAGGGTTCATACCTGCTGCTAACAATTTCCTTTTAGTTGTCTCCACCATTGACTCATGGGCATCGCAGGCAAATACTTCATACCCTTTTTCAAACGCATTCAGGCTATTTCTTCCTCCACCACAACCGATATCCAATACTTTTTTACCGGGCATATAGTCATCTAGCAGCGCCTGTTGCCAATACAGAGGGGCTTCATAAGCAGTAAATTCTTTCACAATATCCGAATTATTCCAATATTCTGACTGACTTATATATTTCATAACTTCCTTTCCAAAACTTTATACCCATCATTATTAATACATGTAGAAATAATAGACATGTCACTACTTTCAAAAACCTTCCGACATTCTTCGGGATATTTAGTAATAACAAAAAATGCAGGCCCTACACTGGATAAAGAAAGTACATCTGCCCACCCAGAGAGATATATATTTTTTATCCGTTCTGCAATTGCCACCATTGGTGGGTATAGAAAAGAACAATTTTTAATACTCCCATATTCAAACCGGTATTTGTAAATCAATTTTCCCAATGCCTCTATCTTATTATGCATCATCTCAGGCAATACATCGTGAAGCATATCATACGCAATAACAGGCCCATAAGTAGTACCGGTCTGTATAAAATTATCCATATGAGACAGTTCCAAGTCCATTAACTCTTGAGCATCCTTTGGAATATAATCTTTGGGTATACCAATAATAACTGTATATTCATTACTTATATATGCTTTACTGATGCATTGACTCTGACCTGCCAGTATCAAAGCCCCTGCGCTTAACAACCCAGCAGCTGCCCCGCCGCCAATACACTGTACGTGTCGTAAGTGATCAAAATCTCCCTCTATTTCTTCACCATGATTTTGAGCCAGATATGTCACTAATACCTCCCTCGGAATAGGGTTGCCATACAATTCATTAATTGCCGCTGCTACTCCCGCAATTAGGCTACTACTGCTACCAAATCCGGCATGTTTATACTCCCTATCACTAACTACTTCGACAGCAAAGCCAGTTTTGACATTAAGCGCGTATTTCATGAGACCTACTGCATGAGAAACTAATTGCACTCTATCAATGTTCCCACTTACTACTATTCGATTATCTTTCCGAGCTGTCACCCGAATTGTTCTATACATATCCAAACTAAATACTACTTCTCCAGGTTCATAAATGTACTCGGAATTTACATGAATCTTAGATGGGTCTATAGCCATAGCATTTAAACGATACGGATATTTTAAAATCACTGATTCATAAATCGGTCGAACATGTCCGGTTATAAAAGTCAATGGATTTACTACTGTACCAACTTCAAACATAGCATTTTCCATATTATTGAATCCTCTCTATAAATTGTATGGTTTTTTGCACCGTTTCTTCTAAATCACCATTGCCATTTGTCAAAAATAATAACTGGATCCCTGTTAATTCTGCTATCTCTAAACCTCTCAATTTAGACATAGCTAAATCAGGCAAAATTTGTTGAGCATCTATTTTACGAAGTTTATTCGTATCGGCTTTAATTCTTTCTAATATATCATTTAATGGTGGTTCTAAAATAATCAACCCTCTCGTATTTTCTCTGATATAATTAGTCGCGCGCTGAGGATTCTCAAATTCTAAATGCTCATCCATTAAGACTAATCCCTTGCTATTTGCTAATACTTGTTTTACTTGATTATCTGCCAGTTCTTTAGTTCCATAACGCTGTAAAAAACTACTATACGTAATAGTAGTACAGCCCAAGGTGTAGGACTGCTCAATCATATTTAATAAAGTAGTTTTACCGCTCCCTGAAACACCAGCTATTTTTATAGTCCAGCATAACAGAGGCTCAGGTTCAGAATCTTGTTCCATAAAAGATTACAAAGTATTTATATTATAATACCCCACCTTACCTTTAGTAAAAATTTCTGTCAAATATACTTCAAAAAATAAGGCTTGAGTTTTTAGTCACATTTAGGTAAAATTGATGAGTATATAATATTAAGATTATACGGGAACTGGCTCAATTGGCTAGAGCACTCGGTTTGGGACCGAGAGGTTCCGGGTTCGAGTCCCGGGTTCCCGACCATAAATCCCACTCTTGTGGGTTTTATAAAATCGAATACGCGGGTATCGTATAGTGGTAGTACTCTAGCCTTCCAAGCTGGAGGGAGGGGTTCGATTCCCCTTACCCGCTCCAGAAGACTCCGCCGCAAGGCGGTTTTATTGTATTCACAATAGAAAAACCGTCGCTAATATTAGCGACGGTTTTTGGTGCTTTATTATTCCTGGGTATTTATAGAATTCTTGCGCAGCTTCACAGCTTCCTTAAATGCTTCTCCTGCCTTAAACTTCGGAGTATTCAATTCTGGAATCTGAATTTTTTGACTCGGACTTCTAGGGTTTACTCCAATTCTGGACGCGCGATGAGATACACTAAACTGACCAAAACCACTGATATTAACCTTATCACCATTCTTGAGGGTTTCGTAAATAAGATTGATGAAAGCGTTGAGCATGCGTTCCGCTTCAGTATAGGTAATCCCTAATTTTGCAGCTAACACTTCTACTAAATCTGATTTATTTAAACTCATAAGTCGTTTATTAGTTATCGATTAGCATTATAGCACACCTAATTGGGCGGCAGTAATAAATTGCCTAAAATGTTTAAAATCATACCAATGATAATTTCTATCCACAACCAAATTTTTTTAATAACATTCATAGGCTTTTATATCTGCATG
>CAYVGX010000002.1:14054-18217 GCA_964451015.1 uncultured Candidatus Saccharibacteria bacterium
GGTAGTTTTCTTTGTTACTACTGTTTTTTCTTTTTCAGCATTCACTGGCACGGTAATAATATTGTCTGTTCCTGGAGTAATAGTAGTAGTCCAGGCCCACTGACCATTGTACAAAACATAAGACTGTCCTTTAGTAGCTTTTAAATATTCTGTACTATCGACAAGAGTGCCATTTATTTCCTCAAGAATAATTTTGGCGCCCTTATCTAATAACGATAAAGGTAATGTTTCGTCTTGAAGAACAACATATTTACCTGGCAATAAACTATATGCTTTTAAGGTTTTTACTTTATCGCCTACTTTTAATACTACGTTAGATAAATTGATAGTTTTAGTACCCCGGTTATATAACTCTAAAAATTCCACTGCTCCTTTGCTGGGTGCCGGATAAATTTCAGAAATTTCCAAGCCTTCAATTTTCACATTCGCAGGTTGAGGGACTGGCACTTCCTCTTCTTCTTCAACAGGAGGAGCAATATTGACTGCCCCTAACGTAGGTACACCCCAGACCCATGCAAGGTTAAACAGACTTAAACTTTTTCCTTCTGGGCTATTGTCAATAGAATAAGAAACAGTGTCGATAAATTGGCCGGAAGAATCGATCAGAGATACCACATCACCTTTACTGTTATTCAATACAGCCTTTCCTGCCGGCAACGTAACGGCCAGGTAAGACTTGGGCGCAATGTGCATAGTGCTTAATACGTATTTATCTGATGTTAGGGTTACCCCCTCTGCAATATCGTCAATAATCCAATTATTAAGGTCTACTTCTGTATCGCCTGCGTTATATAACTCTACTACCTCTGCGCCATCATCCTTGCCTTCAGGATTTACCAATAATTCGGTGATAGTAACCTGCTGAGAATTAGACTGTGTCGGAACAGGTGTAGGTTGAGGATTTGGAGTTGGTGTCGGAATTGGATCTGGGTTAGGGGTTGGCACTGGATCGGGTACGGTTTGAGGTTCCGGCACTGGCACAGTTCCATCCTGTGTTTTTACAAACGATAAACCAAGGCTACATGCATCCCCAAAAACTGTTCCGTTATACACCATTTGCCACGTGAATGTTATATACCCTGCTTGAGTAGGTGCTGGCAATTGTATAGCCATTACTACACTCTGCCCCGGTGTAACAGTCTGGTTATTGATTAATTCAACATCTTCAGTATTAGAACCTTTTACTGTATACAATTGTGGTGTCCATGTAGTATTACCTGTATTTGTAAATACAATACTATTAATTTCCTTGTTGTCTTCCGTATTTGTACCACTGCTCGTCATACTGCATGTAGCGTCATTGATTTGTTCCGGTACTGGATTAGGTTGAGGTGCAGGAACAGGACTCGAAGGCATAAAACTCACTGTTGAATTACGCGGCTGGCTTGCAGTAATCGCATAGCTGGGTGACTCAAACAAGTTAGTTCGAACAATAGATTTCCCTCCTTCTGGATTAGCTAAACCGGTAGATACAAAGCCGTTATTAGCAGTCCCCCAAGAAAGACTATCTACTAATGTCCCTGTATCATTTGCACCAAATCTGAGCCCTATACCATTATTGTCGGCTAAAGTAGAAGATGTAGTACTGTCTGCAGCAGGAGTAAGTGCAGTGAAATTGGTATTAGCCCATAAGTAAAAGCTGTGCGGCGGAATATAGGTATCCGCGCTCCACGATTTAATACTGCTATCAGTTGTCCCAGCACCACTCCTTTTTACTAAGCGGTATCCATTTAAATTAAATGGTGTTGTATTAGGGTTATACAACTCTATAAAATCATCATTAGTTTTGCCTTCACCTCCTGTTGTTTGGACAGCACTAATGATTAAAGGTTGTTCGGCAGCCAAGACTGCCTTGTTAGGCAGAAATATTCCCGCCACCAGCGATATGGCAAGAGAAAATACTCCCGCCACGCGCACAATCGTATATTTCATATGATTTGCGATTAATGATCTTATATGCATGTTCGCAAATCATACTTCAAGACAGAGTTAAGAAAATTTCAATCTTCGGTCAATTTTAGACAATATAAAAACCGCGGTAATCGCGGTTTTACTTTTTCAACATTTATTCGGATGGTTCCATTTCTTTATACAAAGTTCCCAGTACGCCATTTACAAACTTCCCCGAAGATTCCCCGCCAAATCGTTTGCCAATTTCTACCGCTTCGTTAATAACCACTTTTGCAGGCGTGTCTTTTGCAAACATCAGCTCGTACATACCAAGGCGCAACACATTTCTATCTACATTCGTGATTTGCTCTAGTGGCCATTCCGGCGCGTACTTCACGATCAACTGATCAATTTCTGCAATATGCTCTATCACCCCGGTTAAGAGCTGTTTAGCAAATTCGGTGTCCTCTGCCCCACCTGCAAATTCAGAAATGACCCGATCCAAAATGTCATCGAGGTTTCCTGATTTGTTGTTAAAATCCCATTCAAATAATGTTTGCAGCACTACAGTGCGTAGCAAGTGTCGATTAGCCATATATTTATTGTAGCGAAGTTTTAGGAAACTTAAAAAGACCGAAACGGTCTCTTTGTAGCGCTTATACTTTGCGTCCTTTGTAAAAACCGCAGTTAGGGCAAGCATGATGAGGCATGCTTGGACTGCCACAGTTTGAACATTTTGCTAAGTTTGAAGCTTTTATAGCGTGATGACTGCGACGTTGATCGCGACCACTGCGAGTTTTATGCTTTTTTGGAACTCCCATATATGAGTGAAATTTATTAAACTTGGTTTTAATTCTATCAATAAAACCCTAAAAAGTCAACTAATAAAAACAGGTCGATTCCATCCCAAGGAAACCGACCTAAAAACTGCCTGCGTCGAAAAGATAACCAGTACAGACAGTGAAAACTAATTTTTAAGAGCTATAGGTGCTGTTTGGCATCCATAACGAGGAAAAACCTCATATGGGTCATGTTCTGGAAATGCCATCCGAAATGCACTTAAAATTATACTAAAGTTTACTTCCTCAATGGGCTTAGCAAATACTAATGCACCACTGCGAAAATACATAGAATCTGGAAGATACGATTTATGTAGAAATCTAGCTACGCGAATCATGGCATTATAATCAAATGCCCAATCATCTTGAGTATTGTTAAATGATGCTTCGATGAGCTTTTGCCCTTCCAGCAAAGCCGCTGCCTGCACAGCTACATTGACCCTGATAAAAATGTATTTTTCTTCGCTGCACGCAACTTGAAAAACAATTTTTGGTTTCGCACTGATGATAGGTGGGAAATTTTTTGCTTCAATGTATTTATAGCGAACAATTGCCCTTATTCGGGATACTGTCGCGCTTTTCTTTGCTTTTTTAAGTATTTTTCGCGACACTGCTTTTTTGTTTTTTTTCGGAACATATACTCCGTCTGCCAAAGCAGGCACTGTAAATGCACTTAATAAAAACACGATGATGAAAAAAATTAGCTTTCTTTTCATAGAGCCTCCTTGGCGTATTGATATATTTAGCGAGCAAGCTCACTTGCCGCAATTATATACCTTCCAGCAAAATCTGCAACTACCTTTCCATAAACAAACTAAAAGAGCTGGTTGTTTCTGTTTCGAATGATTCTGCAGCCACCTGTATTAAAAAATAAATAGCCCATATATTTGTTAGGAACATCTCCGCAGGCCGAAGGCCGAGGACAAGTGAATAACAAATATATAGGCTGTTTGTTAGCGCCCCCAATCCGAGTAACCGAAATCAGGAGCCCGAGAACACAAAAATTGTGATAATAAAGCCTTTTAAATCAGGCTTGAAAAAATATTTTACCTTAGATATACTATTTTGTCAACCCAAATTTTGGTTCTAAATTCTAAATTTTAAGGAGAAAAAATGATTACAATTATCAAACAAATTGGTGGAAATAAAAACTTTTGCAAAAAATTTACATTTTTGCTTTCAAAAGAACTCCCCGGTCTTTCTAGTGACCTCCAAATCATTGAAATAGCTTTGACTCCCAAAAGCAATCAAATAGAAATAGACGTTACGCAGATAAAAGGTAGTAGTTATATTATTATCTTAAACCAGAATAATGATCGAAGTCTGAGAGCTTTAACATGCCGGCTTGCCAGCGAGTATCCACGCACCATGATTTTCTATTGCCGCAATCAATTTGAAATTAAAGGACCTCTTGCATCGACCTTGGAGCAAAAT
>CAYVGX010000002.1:18317-21444 GCA_964451015.1 uncultured Candidatus Saccharibacteria bacterium
GCTGAAACCATGTCATCTTTCTTACCAGCTTCCCATTTCATTTCGTCGAAGTTAGAGAAATCATAACCAGCCTGAGTGCCTGCAGTCTGCACATAAGACACGATCGCAGAAGCTTCTGCGCCAGCATTGTCGGCAATCTGCCGTAGCGGTGCTTCTAAAGCTTTGCGCACAATCATCGCGCCGCGCTTCTCATTCTCTTGGAAGTAACTGCCAGAAGAAATTTCTTTTTCTAAGATTGGCGCGATTTTTGCCAAGCTCGCCCCACCACCAGCAACAATACCTTCTTCTACAGCCGCGCGAGTTGCATTAAGTGCATCTTCAATCTTGAACTTCTTAGCTTTCATTTCAGTTTCTGTGAAAGCGCCAACTTTTAAGACACCCACGCCGCCTGCCAAGCGAGCCATGCGTTCCATTAACTTTTCTCTATCAAAGTCGGATTTGGTTTCTTTGATAGCAGCTTTTATTACATTAACGCGTTCGTCGATTGCAGTCTTGTCGCCCATACCGTCTACAATGGTGGTATGTTCTTTGGTGGCAATTACTTTGCGGGCACGTCCTAATTGTTCCATTTCAGTTTTATCCAGCGCCAAGCCCAGTTCGGAAGTAATCACTGTACCGCCAGTTAATACAGCAATATCTTGTAGCATTTCCTTGCGGCGATCGCCAAAGCCAGGAGCTTTAACTGCAAGCACACTGAAGGTGCCGCGAAGCTTATTGAGCACAAAAGTCGTTAAGGCTTCACCGTCTACATCATCGGCAATGATCACTAATTCTTTCTTGCCGGTCTGAGCGATCTTTTCTAATAAAGGCAAGATTTCTTGGACAGAAGAAACTTTTTTATCCGTGATTAAAATGTACGGATCTTCCCAGACTGCTTCCATGCGTTCGGTGTTGGTAACCATATATGCGGAAACAAAACCGCGATCAAAGCGCATTCCTTTTACTACTTCTTTCTCAAGGCCAATACTTTGACCTTCTTCGACAGTTACTACGCCTTCGTTACCGACCTCTTCCATAATTTCGGCAATCAGCTTGCCTACTTCTGGGTCGAGTGAAGAAATAGTCGCCACTTGTTCGATACCTTCGCGGCCAGAAACTTCTTTCTTTACTTTGTTAAGTTCATCGACAACAAATTTTACAGCCTTGTCCATGCCGCGCTTGAGATCATTCGCTTTGTACGTGTTGCGCTCTAATTCTGAAAAAGCTTCTTCAATCATTTTTTGCGCCAAGACAGTTGCAGTAGTTGTACCGTCGCCGGCATCTTCATTGGTTTTGTTCGCAACTTCCTGAATGAGCGATACGCCAATATTTTGAAACTTGTCTTCCAGTTCTATCTCCTTGGCTACAGTCACGCCGTCATCAGAAATAGTTGGACTGCCGAAACCGCGGTCTAAAATAACTGCCTTGCCAGTTGGACCCAAGGTGACTTTAATGGCATCGGCTGCAATGTCGACACCTTCTTTGATTGCTTTTTTGGCTTCAAAGCCAGTTTTGATAATTTTTGACATTTAATTATTCCTTTCCTAAAACTTAATTAATAAGGCTTTCAGAATTAATCAAATTCGCGAAGCCAGCGAGCAACGAGTGAGCCGTACTGAAATGGTACGGCGAATGAGTAGCGGAGCTGGCGACAAAGAAGTTGGTTAATTCTGGGAGCCATTACTCTATAACTGCCAATACTTCGCTGGCGTCTTTTTCTTCTCCAACACTCAATACTTTATATTCAACTTTTTGATTATCTTCATCAACTTCGATCTCATCGCCGGAGTACTTTCCGAACACTACAACATCTCCAACTTTTAACCCTAATTTTTCAATATCCTTGCCATTTCCGACTGCTACAATCTGGCCTTGAGATTTCTTTTTGTTATCATCAGAAGCTGGCAACACAATCCCACTTGCCGTAACTTCTTCCTGAGATAACTGCTTAACTAAAATTCTGTTTCCTAAAGGTTTGACTTTCATAATTTCCTTTCTGGTTAATTATTATAGTTTTATAAAGCGCACTATGCGCATGATTTTTAGCACTCTTATTGTATGAGTGATAACTCATTTTGTCAAGAAAAAAAAACTCGGCATATTTCATCCGAGTCTAAATGTGCTGTATAAAACTTTACACACTTCTTTGCACAGCGAGTCTCATCCACTCCATCTCCAAGTATTTAGAATATGGAACCCAATTTTTTAGCTTATCCAAAATAAAAGTTTCTTTTTTACAATAAATATTCCTAAAACGATCAGTTGAAACCTCTATTTGATTGAGAACTACAAATAATAAACGCAATGCGGAATCTGTAAAGGATTCTCGCTTTTTTCTATCATTGTTGAAAGGTATAGCAACTTTCGTGTGGATAATCCAGCTATACGGCTCATGATCAATATAAGATTTTGCGGAAGTTTCACCGATTAAAAATTCAGAAAGTGTCTTATTCATTTTTTCTAAAATAATCACTTCATGTCTTTTTAATAATGGTTTTGTATAAAACGGCATATCCTCCCAATCTATAGAAGTTTGAAAGTAAAGCATTGCTTGACCCATAAATTTATTATGTTCAGTCAAGCGTGCAGTCTCTACCTCGGCTCTGGAAAATAATATGCTCATTTTTTTATTTTTAACACCAAATTGTAAGTTAGTTTTAAAGTTCCAATCTTCTCCTAAATAGATTGATGTTTTATCCCATGTGCTTAGTTTACCCATGTTTCCTCCAACCGCATTTTACTATATTCACCATAAATATAGCGGTGCGCATTTTAGCAACACACTTGAAAGCGGCAAAACGATTATACTATGTAAAATTATCGCTGTAAAATGTATACTACCTCTATGAAATACGAAACTAGTAAAGACTCTTACGATGCGCCAGAAGGGGCAAAAAATTATTTGCAATTTTTGGCTACGGAAGATGGGCAGTTTTTTCAGGAAATTTTATATAAAACTTTCCACAACCGCTTAGGTCAAAATAAGGATCAGAAAATTTTAGATGCTGCCTGCGGTCCAGGCTGGCTAACAGCAAAACTCCAGCAAGAATTTTCTAATATAGAAGGGCTGGATGCATCTGGACCATTTTTAGATTACGCACATAAAACATTTCCAAATTCTAAGTTTACCTCTGGCGATTTAAATGAC
>CAYVGX010000003.1:0-16199 GCA_964451015.1 uncultured Candidatus Saccharibacteria bacterium
AAAGACGAAACCCGTTTGCCTATGCCTAATACCCCGTATGGTATTTCTAAGTTGGTAGCGGAAAACATACATACGGCGTGGCAAGCCGAATCCGTAGATCGTCGGTTATTGATCGTGAGGCCGGGAGTTATTTTTGGGGCAGGAGAAAAAGGTAATGTGACCAGAATGGTGAGAGGTATTTTGGGTTATTATTTTGTGTTCGCCGCTAATAAACAAATGCGTAAAGCAGGGGGGTATGTAAAGGAATTATGTAGCGCCATTGTGTGGATGTATAAAAAGCAGCTGCAAGAAAATACTGCAGTGAGCTTGTTTAATTTTTCGATGGAGCCTACGCCGATGATGGAAGAATATGCTCATGCCATTATGCAGACAGCGGGTAAAAGCCGGTATATTCCTTCTGTACCATTAGCTGTGTTGATGTTTTTAGCAACCGGTTGGTATATTATCAATTCATTGTTCGGTCGCAGTACAGACATTAATCCTGTGCGGGTAAGTAAGCTTCGTCGGTCTAATTACATCGTGCCGCAAGCATTAATCGATGCAGGCTATCAGTATCGTTTCGATTTGAAAAAGGCTATGCAGGACTGGAAGCAGAATTATCCCCAAGATTGGCAATAACTATGAGTGATAAAGCAATTGTTGTTACGGGCGGCGCTGGTTATATTGGTAATTACGTTGTCCATAACCTTTTAGAGCACAACTTTAAAGTCGTCATTATTGACGATTTTTCAAATAGCTCGATGTCGCAAGTGAATCCTAGAGCTCTGTGTATGGAAGGTGATTTTGCAGATAAAAATGTGTGGCGTACTATTATCGCGCAGCGTACGCCTGTGGCAGTCATTCATTTGGCTGCATATATAGATGTGACGGAATCTTTTGAGAAACCAGAACAATACCTGGAGAACAACGCACAAAAAACAGATGCGCTATTATCGATACTGCACGAGCATAACATTACAAATCTTATCTTTGCTTCCACAAGCGGAGTGTATGGTAATGCAGCAGATGTTCCTGTGACTGAACAAACTCCGGCGCATCCTGAGAACCCCTATGCGGTATCTAAGCATGCTGCAGAGCACATGATTGAGCGCGCACATGAAAAATTAGGACTTAATGCTATTATTTTTCGATTTTTCAACTGCTGTGGTTCGTTGCCAGAAGTAGGGATTGTGCCGCATATACATAGTTCTTTGTTCTCTCAAATTCGCAAATGCGTACACAAAGACATTGCAGAATTGTTAGTGTATGGAAACCAATTTCCCACCAAAGATGGAACATGTATTCGCGACTTTGTGCATGTTAATGATATTGCCCGGTGCTGCATTGGGGCTTTACAGTATATAACCACCACGCCTGGTGTGTATGAAGTTATAAATATTGGTACGGGCACGGGTTTTTCGGTGCAAGAAGTTATTAATCAGGCAAAAGATGTATTGGGTATTGATTTTCCGGTCAGGTACGTAGAACCTAGAAAAGACGAGGTGGTTGTTTCTGTGGCATCAAATGAAAAACTGCGTCGTGTATTAGGAATTTCATTAAACTATTCAGATTTAAATAATTTAATTAAAACTAGCTTGCAGTAATAACGCATGGTATAATGTGTTCATGAAATATAAAATAATCGTGCTATTTTAGCTGCTATGGTTATGGCAGCTGGCTGCAACAAAACAGAGCAGCAAACTGGTTCTACCCCGGAATCAACCAAACAGTCTACACAGCAAAATTCTAATACTTCATCTGATACTCAGAAAAGTGCTAGCAAGACTTACACTATGGCCCAAGTACAGGCAGGGAACAGTGCTTCCAATTGTTTAACTATCGTCTCTGGTAGCGTTTACAATCTTACCGATTGGGTAAATAAACATCCAGGTGGTGCAGAAGCTATTAAGTCTATGTGTGGTAAAGAATCTACCGATGCATTCGTGAAGCAGCATGGCAGTAGTGCTAAGGCGAAAGCTGCTCTCGCAAATTACCTGGTAGGCGAATTGGCTCAATAACAGCTTTCAACTCATAAAGCAGATCCCCGGTCTGCTTTTTTCTATGTTGATTTTATCCTTCAAATTTGCTAATATTACCAATATTTATGACAGAATACGAAATAATTTTATTTTATAAATACGTTCATATCGATGATCCTGAGCAGCTTATGCGCGAGCAGAAAGAGCTGCAGCTTCGCCTTGGCTTGAAGGGCAGGACCATTGTCTCCACCGAAGGTATTAATGCTACTATGGAAGGTACACGGGAAAATATTGCTCTCTATTTAGAAAAATTTCTGAGCGATTCCCGGTTTAGCAATACTCATATTAAGCGCGCGGTAGGGAATGGTAATGCTTTCCCCCGAACATCTGTAAAAGTGCGCAAAGAATTAGTCGCGCTCGGGCTAGACGCTAGCTGTGATATCGATCCTAACCAAATAACCGGCATTCATTTAAAGCCAGAAGAGCTGCACCAGTGGATACAAGATGCCAAAGAATTTTATATAGTCGATATGCGTAATGCCTATGAACATCAGGTAGGTTATTTCAAGAGTTCAATTTTGCCGCCCATGGATAATTTCCGTGATTTACCCAAGTTTTTAGATTCTATAGCTCACCTCAAAGACAAGACAGTGTTAACAGTGTGCACCGGCGGTGTGCGCTGTGAAAAAGCATCAGGTTATTTGCTAGCGAATGGCTTTGCCGATGTGTATCAGTTAGATGGCGGTATTGTTTCTTATATGGAAAAATATCCTAACGAAGACTTTTTAGGAAAGTTGTATGTGTTCGACGATCGGGTAGCAATGGGTTTCTATACTGATGACCCGAAGCATCAAGTAGTGGGGAAATGTATTTTCTGTGGCGTAGCTTCGGAACGTTACACTAACTGCATGGTCAATGATTGTAACCGTAAATTTATTGCCTGCGGGGATTGTGAGAATAAGGCTGGTGATCAGTTTCATTGCCCGCCGCAAATAGGCCATAAAGAAAAAACCAGAGTGAATTAGCTTTTAAATAAACACCAGAGATTTTTGCTGGTGTTTTATTTATGATATAATAAATAAAAGCATTGCTCATGTTGAAAGCAAAAACTAAACGAAAATTTAAAAAAGGTACTAGGCTTGTTGCTAAGCTAATAGAATCCACAGGGGTTCCTTATGGGTATTCTGTTACTATTGCGTGGTTTGCAGAGCGATTGGTGTTAGCGAGCTTGTGTTTGATAGTATTGTCATTTGCCTCTGGGGTTATGTTTGTGCTTAAATTATCCGAGCCAATTGCACAAAGCGAGATTTATGATGCAACTACCAAGAAAGCTCAATTAGCCGAGGAAGGTATTAAGGTCTTTTCTCAGCAAGTGATTGATGTGACTTCGCCGGTGTTTGCTCAGTTCGTTAAAGATAATCGGGCTCCGGAAGAAGATTTGAACGCAGCGCGGCTTGCGCAGCGTAAAGAAAAATTGCGCGCTTATTTGGCTAGTAAGAATTCTCCCTTTGCCAAAGATGAGACTGCACTTGATGCATTCGTTACCTCTCGTAATATGAAAATGATGGTGGCAATTTCTTTCGTAGAAAGCACCTTCGGGAAGAATTGCTATTACTATAACTGTAGCGGGATTGGCGGAACTCCACCGAATTTAAGAAAATATAATAGCTATGCCGAATGGATTAAAGACTTTGATGAGCTGCTAGAAAAGCGTTATAAGGGAGTGCCTCCAGAAAAGTTCATTGGCCTTTATGTTCAGCCGGGAAGTCCAAACTGGATTCATGGGGTAAATCAAGTACTCAAAGACTTTAAAGAACAACAAATAGAAGTATAAAACTGCAAGCAATTGCAGTTTTATTGAATACTGAAACAAAATATTTGCATATGCGTTGTAAAACATAGAATAGTAATATACCTAAGGGTATAGAAAGGATAACTATGGCTAATGAAGAAGTAGAAGAAGCTGTAAACGAAGCCAGGGAAGCATATCAAGAAGCGCAGCGCGAAGCTGCGGACGCTCATCGCGAAGCGGCCGAAGCTCATGATGCAGCTGCGGAAAATGAAGGAAGCTCAGATGGTTATGAGCTATAACAACAGCCTCTCATAGTGCTGTTTGAAGCACTAAGCGTGCTATTCGTTTTAATAGTAAAGGAGAAATATATATGCCACATTATGGACAAAAGGCACAGGAAAAAGTTGAGAAAGTCATGCATGAAATGAAAGAAGGGAAATTGAAAAGCGGAAGAAGCAATAAAAAAGTAACAAGCCGTAAGCAGGCTATCGCCATCGGTTTATCGGAAGCTAGGGAGGCTGGGGCGAAAGTTCCTAAAAAGAGAACGAATAAAAAAGCCCGACTCTGAAACACGATAAAAGACCTTAACGGGTCTTTTATATTTGGTAGCCCGACTCAGGAAGCGGCTCGAACTTTGGAAAGAATCAAGAAAAAAGTTGCGAGATTTTTTTAGAATCTAAATACCTAGACAATACATTATTTGGTTTTTGTCTATGCAAGTATTAACTAATGTTATTACTTCTTCGTTTATAATTTTCAATCGCTTTAGAATTTCTGGCCAATCATTTTCTAAATTATTACTATAATCTGGTAAAACCCCTGAGGCCTTATAATCGGTATTCGGGCGGTTTAGGTACTGCAACAAAGCGGAATATGAGTTAATTAGCTCTAAAGATTTCTTCGTATCAACTAATCTTGCATTTAATAAATCTAATTGACTTTGATTATATTCATTGTAGGCGTAAAGACTATAGTTGTTATTGGCTGCGTAAAATTCTGGAGAGAGTAATATTGCAAATATATCATCTCGGATGTAAATATAGGAGTCGGACCATATATCTCCTTTACCGTTTTCAGCAAAACCTAGTCCGACATATAAGGTGCCTTCTCTTTCCAAATTTTTAAATACCTTTATTTCATTGACTGAATAGATTGGTTGATTGGTTTCCATTTGTATATATGTTTGATAATTATTGAAATTTATTATTCACATGCAATGCCATCATGGTCTCTATCCAAATCATAAATGTCCGAACCGGTAACACTCACTCGTCCTGTGTATGCAGGTCCATTTCCTGAACCACCTGCACAATCTACATCGCTAGCGATTGGTACACATCCAGAGTAGTTTGGGTCACAGTTATTCTTTTTAGGTATGTCTTTTGGTGGAGTAAATGGAAAAACTTCGTCTTTAGGTTTTGGCTCAGGGGTTTTCGGTGTATTTAAATTGTCATTTAGATTGCTTTGAGACTCAATTAAATTTGCAGTGGTTTGTTCCGAATCACAACCAGCTGCTATTAAAACCGTTATGGATAATACCAAAAATAGGTATTTCATAAATAATTTAGTAATTAATTTATTACTTCATATTCCAATTGCAAATATGAATCTTCAAGAGGTTTGGCTTCAATGAATTTAAGAGGCTTTAGCTTTGCGAGGTCTGATGTGGTATGAAGAGATTCACCATCAATAATACCTGTAGTATCTTTACCTCCGATCAGAACGGGAGCGACAACCAGTAATAATTTATCAATTAAGCCTTGGTGCAATAGTACTTCATTTAATGTTCCACCGGTTTGAATAGTGATTCGGTCAATCGAATAATTAGTTTTTAGTTTATTCATTAAATCGGCAAAGTCTATATGTACTTGGTAAAGAATTACTTTTATATTATCGGCATTCACGCTATTAGCTGGATGGTTTTTGTTTGTAGTAACTATAAATAGCTCTTTGCTTTTTTTAGATAGGTAACTAACTCCTTTTTCGGTGAGATGAGGTTCATTATCGATAACAATAAAACTTACAGGTGTTTTCTCTGGAATATCTGTTTTATCATTGATGCCGACCTTTGCTAAAACACGGCCAGAATTCATTGAGTATAAATCTGTTTGTTGTTCAATATTGTAATATTGATGCAGTCCACCGGATGGTTCTGGTATTGTGGGAAAATCTTTGTCTACATCCAAAGAGTCGTTATCTCCAGTGGAGATTTTTCCATCTACTGAGGTGAGTAGGAATAGTGTGTTGTAAGGTTTGGTCATAAATTGGTAGTTATTAAATGTTTTATTTTAGTTTGGTAATACCAATGGACTCATTGGCTGCGTCCATGAAAAAACTATCAACTATATAAATTAGATCATTAATTTCATTAATTCGTTCCTCGATGTCTGTACTAGAAATTTTATAGTCTATAAACTCAATTGCCCCTAATTTATTATTAGCTTTAATACTGGTACGCACAGTTCCATCTTTTTTCAATGAGGTCCAATTAGCATGGGCAATCTTATTTCTAAATTCATTAACATTAGTGAGCCTATTTATAATGGCCTTCAATTTTTCTTTTTTATATTCTTGGCCGGTTTGTAATATCAGGCTAGTAAGTAGGGTTTGTAGCAAGGAAATTTTTGGATTCATTTTTAGAATGGATACAACCTGGTATCCTGGTTGGTGAGACCGGTCATTTATTAGATCGGAAATTACTAGATTTATTGTATGTTCGAGAGAACTAAACATTATAATAAAATATCCAATATTTTCTTTGTATCTTGAGGGAATTTCATCGAGAGAATTATAATCGCTGTCGTAATTATCAAATTGATCAAGTAATGAGGACATAAAGATTTCGATAGACGTATTACTTAAATCTTACACTTCATGAAAATTCTCGCAAGTACTGGCCAGATTTAAGTTTAATTGGGGAATTTGGCAACTTTTTACCGCTATTTTTGTTTTGGGATTCAAGCTAGGCTAAATATATATTGATCAGTACAAACTTACAAAATGAAGGGTTAAACACGTGAACAGGGGTACAAATTTAAAAACCCCTTTTCGGGGTGTTTCAAATTTCTTTTTGGTAGCACCACGGAGAATCGAACTCCGGTTCCAAGGATGAGAACCTTGTGTCCTAACCACTAGACGATGATGCCATATTTCTGTACACAGTATTTTATCAAGCTGGAGAAGTTTTGAAAAGTGGTATACTATAGGTATGAAATATCTTCTATTGGCGCTCGCGTGCCTTGCTATCATGGCGGCTGGCTGCAATAACACAAAAATCAAAGGTGAAATTCCTAGCTCTCCAAAGGAATCCTACGAGCCTTTGCCTCAATAGAAAATACCTAAGTATATGCTTAGGTATTTTTTTATAAAGAAGAGGATGAGGCTTCTTGTTCGGGATCTTCAGGTTCTGGTTCGGTCTCTATAACCGGATCTGCATCTTGTAGAGGGTCTTGCGCAGCGGCAGGATTTTCTGGCAATTTGATGTTTCCTACAAGTTCTTCGAAGTTGGGCAAGTCAGAAGTTGATGTAATGCCCAGTTGTTGTAAGAAATCTGTTGTAATGCGGTATAAAGAACTCCGCGAATCGTCCGGGTTAGAAATTTTTTCTATCAAGCCTCTCATCAATAATGAGCGGATACTATACTGAGAATTTACCCCGCGAATGCTTTCGATTTCTGCTTTAGAAATAGGTTGGCGATAGGCGATAATGGCCAGCACTTCTGTGGTCGCATCGGTAAGAGCTTCTTTTAAGTCTTGGTTGAGGAAATTTTTAACCATTTCTGTGTTGCTACTGTTAGTCGCTAACTGAAATTCGCTGCCTGTGCTCAGTAAGACAACTCCAGTGGATTGAATGTGCTCGCTAACTTCTTGCAGTGCCTGTATCACGGCTTCTGCTTCTTGATCGGTAAGCTTACAGAGCTGTTTTACGGTAAGCGGTTTATTAGACACAAACAGCAAGCTGTGAATTTGAGAGGCTAATTGGTTCATATAGTTATTATAAAGTATTTGGTGCGCTTCTGGAATAATTATTCTTCTTCGTCTTCATCGTCATCTTCATCTTCATCTTCGTCATCGAAATCATCTGTGTTGTCGATATCGATTATTTCTGTCTGTAATATGTCGGGTTCTTCGGTTGTGGTTTCTTCAATTGTGATAGTGGGTCGATATTCGGTGATGGTTACATCGGTAAACAGTTCATCTTGATTAACGGAAAAGATTCTCTGTTTAATCAGCTCGAGAAGTGCCAAAAAGGTGATAATCATTTCATCTTTATTTTTGGACTCTGCAAGTAGGTCGCTCAATTTTGTTTGAATGCTGCCCGCTAAACGATTTTGCAATTGGCCAATTTTTTCCTGAATGGAAACTGCTTCACGGATTTTGGCTTTAGGAAGGTTGTCGAGCTCGCGCAGTTGTTCCAATACTCCTAAAATTGAAGTGTATAGAGTTTCTTTAGTAACAGCCGGATCGGGCCAGAAATTGATGCGCTGCGAAAAGACGAGAGAGCGGGTAAAGCTCTGCTCTCGGCGCATATCTAACTCTTTGAGATGCTTGGCAACTTCTTTGAACTGTTTATACAAAATCAGCTTTTGAGTAAGATCTTCTTCCGGCTCTTGTTCTTCGTCTTGCTCAACTTCTAAGCTGGGCAAAATGGCTTTGGATTTGATAACTAAAAGCCGGGCTGCGATGGTTAAATAATCCGCAATAGCTGTAGGGTCGATATGCTCAAGATCCTTGATATAAGCCAAAAACTGCTCTGTGACTTCGGCCAAAGCAATTTCGGTAATATTTAATTTTTGTTCTTCAATTAAGGTAAGAAGAAGATCGAGTGGACCTTCAAATTGCCGTAATTTTATTTGAGCCATTTTGTTTTAGTTTCTAATTTATTTTTTCGGCAGTTCTACTTTAATGTGTAGTTCTTTGAGTAATTGTTCGGTGATATCACTTGGTGCATCCATAAGTAAGTCTATCGCAGAGCCATTTTTTGGGAAAGCGATTACTTCGCGAATATTTGGTTCGTCTTCTAAAATCATGAACAAGCGATCCAGACCAAAAGCACAGCCGCCGTGAGGGGGTGCACCATACTTAAACGCGTTAATCATCGCGCTAAAGCGCTTGTTTACTTCTGCTTCATCGATACCTACCAAGCCGAACGCTTTATACATCACTTCTGGATTGTAGTTACGAATAGCGCCGCTGCAAATTTCATAGCCATTGGCTACCATGTCGTACTGGTCTGCTTTAATGTCGAGCGGATCCAGAGTGGTTAAGCTTTCGAGTCCACCAACGGGCATAGAGAATGGGTTGTGGGAGAAGTCTATTTTCTTGTCAGTTTCACTGTATTCATAAAGCGGGAAATCCACGATCCAAGCAAGCGCTACAGTGTCCGGGTCGGCAAGCTTAAAGTCTTGCGCTAAGCGGATACGGAGTTGTCCTAACACTTTGTTAACTACTTCGCGCGTGTCTGCACCGAAGAAGATAATATCGCCTTGTTCCGCGCCAGTCTTACCGACAATATAATTAATGGCTTCAAGATTGAGGAACTTTAAGATAGGACTCTTCAGGTACATAGCAGGTGCTTCATCAGGCTTTTCTCCTTTATACCATTCGAATGCATTTTCCCCGCCTTGTTCTTTATTACCGCAGACAATGTAGGCTAATCCTCCGGCTCCATGCTTTTTGGCAAATTCTGTGAGATCGTCAATGTGGCCGCGGGTCATGGCAGCTCCATTCTTTACACACACAGCCTTTACTGCACCGCCACTTTTGATTGCTGAGGCAAACACTGAAAACTCGGTAGTCTGCAGTTCTTCGGTAAGATCAATTAATTCCAGGCCATAGCGAAGATCCGGTTTATCACTACCGTACTTTTCCATAGCCTCTTGGTAGGAAATGCGAGGTACTTCATCGAAGAATAGCTTTTTCCCAGCGAAGTCGGTGACTAGGGAGCTAATTAAAGGTTCAACAGTTGTGCGTACGTCTTCACCAGATTCTACAAATGCCATTTCTATATCAAGTTGATAGAATTCGCCAGGGTGACGGTCGGCGCGAGGATCTTCGTCGCGGAAGCAAGGTGCAATTTGGAAATAGCGGGGAAGTCCGCCGACCATGAGTAATTGCTTGAATTGCTGCGGTGCTTGGGGTAGCGCATAGAATTTTCCAGGGTGAAGGCGGGAAGGTACTACGTAACTGCGAGCCCCTTCTGGAGAGTCGGAGGTGAGGATTGGGGTTGTGACTTCGGTGAAGCCTTTGTCGTGCATGTATTGGCGGATAGCTACGTTAAATTTATCTCGCTTTATCAAGCGCTCCTGCATTTTTTGGCGACGCAAATCTAAGAAGCGATACTTTAAGCGGAGCTCTTCGGATACTTCTTCGGTACCGTGAGAAACCGGGAAGGGAAGTACTTCTGATTTGTTTAATACTGTGATGCTGGAAACAATTACTTCAATTTTGCCAGTAGCAATATTGGGATTGATCAAACTAGCATCGCGATCTGCGATAATGCCGGTAACTTCCAAAACGTATTCATCGCGAATGGCTTGCGCTGCTTGGAATGCTTCTTTTTGTTCTGGATGAATAGTGAGCTGGATCAGACCGGTATGGTCGCGAAGATCTATAAAAATTAGGCCGCCGTGGTCACGGGTATTATTAACCCAGCCCTTCAGGGTTACTTCTTGGCCGACCATAGAAACTGATTCTTGGATTAATGTGCGGGACATATAATGGATATTAATGATGAGTAAATAAAAAACCCTTACAAATTGCATATCGAAATAAGCAATTTGTAAGGGCGCTTTAAGCAGTAGCTTGTGGCGCGGTGCCACCTTACTTTGTTCTTATTATAGCTATAACGGGCTAACCCGAAGAGTTCTAATAGCTTAGAGCGTTCTTCTCTTGGCTCAGCTGTGTTGGCAGCTTCAAAGCTTTGCTTAATTATAGCATAAGATATTGAAAATAAGCAAAAGAAAAAAGAGTTATTTGTTGCTGGTCATGCTACAAAGAACTCTTTTTATGCGCCAAGTTCTATCTTGGCAATTTTAACGTTCCCCCTTGTAAAACCTTCCCTTGTTCGATAATTTTTGAATCTTGCTAAGCAAGATAAACCTTTTGCAAGTAAAAATGCCTTTCCTGAAGGCACTTTCTAAATATTTAGAAAGCTCCCAAATTTTACTTGCATAGGGCCAGCATTTTTGGGTTCCCGCTGGCATCCGCTCGTTACCGTGGAGGTAACGAAAAGTGATAACTGTGGAAATTATCAATCTAGAACTCCCTCAAGTCAAAATTAATAATTTCCACTGCTTAAAAGCCCGCACAAATCTTGGCTTTAAGCAAAATAAACTTTTAGTGGAAAATGCTTTTTTGCTTTCCCCTGTAAAGCATTTTCCACATGGTAAGACTTTAAAACCTTACCAGTTCGTCGGTTAAAAATTAGGCAACGTCTTCCACGCCGTTGCCCTGTGGCCGGAGAGAAACCGCGAGCAAGCGGTTTTCTGGTAAGCCACGATCTCTCTGCAAGCTCAAAAGCAGAGAAATGCTAAATTGTTACATAT
This sequence comes from uncultured Candidatus Saccharibacteria bacterium, assembly GCA_964451015.1. GTDB lineage: Bacteria > Patescibacteriota > Doudnabacteria > UBA920 > UBA920 > UBA920. Next base: position 11,297 of record CAYVGX010000003.1, read on the forward strand.
TTAAAATAGCAAAGAAATAATACCTAAAATTGATCATTTTGTCAATATTTACTTTATTCATAGTAAAAATTTACTTTAAATAAGCCAAAAAATTGTCCACATAAAGGAAAATGGTATAATATTTGTATCAATAACTTTAGAAACAAACATACATGCTCAAAAAAATCGTGCTTGATCTGGAAACCCAGAAGTCTTTTGAAGAAGTCGGTGGCAGGGGAAAAAATCATTTATTAAAAATTTCCGTGTGCGGGATTTACGATTATTCCCGTGATGTATACGAAACATATGAAGAATCAGAATTACCCCGCTTAGCACCGCTATTGCAGTCTGCGGATCAGATAATAGGCTTTAACATTAAACAGTTCGACTTCGAAGTATTGCAGCCTTATTTGCATTTCAATATATTCGAAATTCCGTATTACGATATCTTGGAAGAAATAGACAAAGTGATTGGCCACAAGGTCAAGCTGGAATATGTGGCGCAGGCTACGATAGGATCGGGAAAGTCGGGTAATGGTTTGGAGGCACTGCTCTATTATAAGAACGGTAAAATGGACCAATTGAAAAAATATTGTCTGGATGATGTTAGGGTTACCAAAGAAGTCTACGATTATATTTCCAAAAATAGTAAAGTACTATATAACGACTATTTTTCCATTAAAGAAGTGCCACTTCAGTTTACAGAACCTGTTTCCCGCATAGGCGTTTTCCGCCAAGAAGTATTATTCTAGTATGAAAAAGGCTTATTATGCATTCGTCATACTGTTTATCTGTGCTGTTATAGCAGCACAATGGTTGGTATTTCCAGGCAGAGTAATTCTTCCACAAGTCATTAATATAGTTGGGTTATCAGTACATTATTACGGTGTTATTGTGGCGCTAGCAGTCCTGGTAGGGTGGTATGTTATTACACAGCGAATAAAGCCTTCGTCCCTTAATGGTAATCAATTAGAATATCTTTTCGTAATCCTGCTGGTAAGCGGCTTTCTCGGCGCGCGGGTCTATCATGTAATATCTGAGTATGATTACTATATAGTTAACCCTGCTGAAATAGTCATGCTATGGCATGGGGGCTTGGCGATTTATGGCGCAGTTATATCAGGGTGTGTTGCGTTATATGTTTACAATAAAGTTGTATTAAAACTGTCTTTTTTAAAGCTCTTGGATATACTGGTTCCTGGGTTGGTCCTTGCTCAAGCGATTGGAAGGTGGGGAAATTTTTTAAATTACGAATTATATGGGTTGCCGACGAATGTTCCATGGAAAATGTTCGTGCCAGAGCAGTTTCGTGTATTTCCCTTCGATAGCGCTCAGTATTTTCATCCGCTGTTTTTGTATGAATCTATTGCGTGTTTACTGATATTCTGGCTTTTGTTAAGATATAATGACCTTGCAGTAAAATGGCATATATCTGTAAGAAATGGAGATGTATTCTGGCTGTGGTTAATTCTGTATGGTGCCCTGCGCCTAGGGATAGAATTTTTGCGCATTGATGCTCAGTATATTTTAGGAATTAGAGGTAATTATCTGATTAGTAGTTGCGCGATAATTATAGGCTTGTATTTTTTCTTCATCTACAAAAAACATGAATCAGTATCAGCACAAAATAATTAGTATTATTTTAGCAATCGCGTTTATCGTAGTTGTACAGTGGTTTGCTTTTCCTGTGCCGGTTTTTCGATACCTCATTCCATTATTCGTGTTATACCTTGCTGCGGTCATGCTATATAATTGGAGGTATTTAATATCTCAGCAATCCATGAACGCATGGATGCTAATTCGCGTACCTATATTCTTATTGGTATGGTTCGGTTTACTGTTTGTGATTCCATATGGTTTTATGCGCGCTTTGTTTTTGCTGGTGAGTATTCCGCTCATTTTTGTTTTTGAAACCTTGGCAGCTAATAAGGGTCAGCAGCTCGGCTGGAATCTGTTTTTAGTTTCTTTGGCAAGCTTACAGCTCGGTTTATTCGGCTTTAATTTTTATTTTCCGCTTCATGGCCTCATGTATTTATTTTTACAGTTTGCGGGTATGGTGGTATTAGTGAGAACTATGATCGATGCAGTTCCGTACAATAATAACGTCAAATGGTTGGCAGGGTTGATCCTTGGGTTATTTTCTGCAGAGTTATTTTGGGCTTTGCAATTTTTACCGCTGCACTTTTCGGTCTTAGCTGTAGTGAGTTTCATGGTTTTATATTTGCTTTGGGCTATTTATTACCACTACCTGTACCGCACACTAACAGCAAAGCAAATTCAATTAAATGTCTTTTTAGTTTTATTCTTAAGCGTGCTGATTTTATTATCATCACCATGGACAATTCAAAGTTAATATATGAATAAGAAACAGATCGCCCTTATTATTGTCGTTACCACTATCGTGGTATGGCTAGCCAACTTATTGTTAGGTAATTATCTATCCGCGAAGTTATCGACTGCGCCGTGGGCGCAGCGCTTCAACTTATTCAACCCTCAGGCGCCGATAGTGATTACTAATCGGGAAACTATACGCGTGAATAATTCTAGCGATGTAGTAGATACCGCAGAAAGCATGAAATCCAAAGTGTCTACTGTGGTATATATCGAAAACGGACAGATGATAATTACTGGCGGTGCGATCAATTGGACTGGGGATGGGTATTTTATTACTGCAAAAAATGCCTTTGCTGCAGCAAATAAAGTATATGCTGTTGTTACATATGGCGGCGATGTGTATCCTGTGCAAAAGACGTATACCGATCCAGCTTCTTCCTTGGTAATTATTGAAACTAGTGCGCAAGGGCTTGGTGTGCTTGATCCTGCGGATACAACTGATCTGCGTATTGGGCAACAAGTCGTCACAGTAGAAAACTCGATAGGTAATAAGCAGGGCCAGTTTTATACTGGATTCGTTAATAAGCTGGCAAGTGATACGGGAAACACGGTTATGGAGTCCGATTTAGTAAGTCGGAAGGTTCGTTTAGATAACTTTACAGCGATATTGCCAGGTTTGGCAATTAATAATATTTCTGGCCGCATGGTAGGTATCTGGGACGGAGCATCTGTTGTACCTGTGGAAGAAATTAGGGTGTTATTTAACTCTTTCTTGTCCCATAATAAAAGCGTTGTACGCCCGGCATTTGGTTTTTCCTATCAATATCTCACAGAAACCGAGGCAAAAACTTTGCAAACCGCTCATGGTGCTCGGGTTCAAGGTATTGCAGCCAATAAGCCAGCGTCTTTGATTGGCCTGAAGGCGGGGGATGTGATAGTAAAGTTGGGAGACCGAGAAGTAAATAATGATATGAATATCGATAATATTTTACGCCAGGTTAAACCTGGAGATAGTCTAAAGCTTACGATAGATAGGTCTGGGGAAGAAATAGAATTAACTATAGTAGCTACGCAGTTAAAATAGCTTGGAGTATTATAAAAACCACCAGTCGGTGGTTTTTATAATTATAGTTATATTTCTCGGCGCCCTTCCAAAGCTCTGGAAAGAGTGACTTCGTCTGCATATTCTAGGTCACCGCCCATAGGTAACCCGCGGGCAATGCGTGTGATAGTTACTTCAGAATCTTTGAGGAGCTTTGCGATATGCATTGCAGTAGTTTCTCCTTCTAGAGTAGGGTTGGTTGCGATGATAATTTCTGTAGCATTCAGTTTGTGAATACGATCTAATAATGAACTGATATGAAGCTGCTCTGAAGTGATTCCTTCCATAGGGTTCAATACGCCCCCTAAGACATGGAACACCCCATGAAAAGCACCCGACTTATCTAGAGCGAGGGCATCGAGCGGTTCTTCTACTACACAGATCAATGTATGGTTGCGACTTGGGTCGCTGCAAACACTGCATGGGTTACTTTCTGTCATATTGTGGCATTGATCGCAAAAAATAATGTCACTGCGCAACTCTTTTACGCTGTCTGCGAGATTTAAAATTTCTACATTGTCTTTTTTGAGCAGATAAAAAGCTAAGCGCTGTGCACTTTTCGGGCCAATGCCGGGGAGTTTAGAAAACTCATTGATTACTCTTTGTAGAGAATTAGGAAGTTTAAGCATGAAGAGAAGATCTAATATCTGAAATAGTTACTAAAATATGTTTGATGTTAATTAAGTCGTCACGAGACTTCATAAAATTATTTCTGATATCCAGGCTTTGATCGTGGAAATTTTTAAGTAGGTTAGTTCGTTCTTCGATTAGTTGGTATATTTGATCTAATGTTGATCTTAAAAAATCTATTGTGTTATCATCGTGAACACGAGGAGTTAAAACTTTATATAATTCTTCATTATTCAATGAAAAAATATTTACTCCTAGTAATCGTTCCAATTCTTGGTGTCGATTAATTAAAATAGACTCTATTTCTGAATAGCGGTTAAATTCGTAATCTTCAGATTTATACCCAAGCATTTCGGCCATGATTAAAATTGCTCCTCAGGATTGCCCGCCAGGGCTTCCATAACTGTTTCTGGGCTGGTATCAAAAGATTTATCGAGATTGCGGAAGGAGGTTTTTTCTGCATCAAAGTACAGATCGACTTGTCCGGTAGGTCCGTTTCTGTGCTTTCTGATATGAATTTCCGCAATATTTGGCCTGGAAGAATTTTTGCCGTTGTACATGTCTTCGCGGTAAATAAACATCACTACATCGGCATCTTGTTCGATAGAACCAGATTCACGAAGGTCAGACAGTTGCGGTACCTTATCGGGACGGTTTTCTACGCCACGAGATAGCTGTGACAGGGCTAAGACAGGCACGTTTAGTTCGCGGGCAATAATCTTTAACGAACGGGAAATTTCGGAGACTTCCTGTACGCGGTTATCGGTAATGCGGACGGCCATTAACTGCAAGTAGTCGACAAAAATCAAGCCGAGCTTGTGTCTTGTGTGAAGGCGGCGGGCTTTTGTCTGGATTTAC
>CAYVGX010000004.1:0-11720 GCA_964451015.1 uncultured Candidatus Saccharibacteria bacterium
CGCATCGAGGCTACAGGCGCGGGAGATAGTTTTACTACCGCGTACACAGCTGCTTTATTTTACGGTTTAACTAATAAAGAAGCTTTGCGCTGGGGTCCAGTGAATGCGGGCAGTGTTGTAATGAAAGTGGGTCCCCAGGAAGGATTGCTTACTAAAAATCAATTGCATAGCCGGTTAGCCAAGAGAAAAAGCTATCAAGCAATTGTACTCGATACTGAAGCCGTAAAATCGAAAGTTGCGGCAATGGTAGGAAAGAAAAAAGATTAATGCTGGTTCATATTAAAGAATTATTTAAAGGAGACGTCCGCGGACGATTTGCGTATCCGGCTTTCAATACCATGAATCTCGAAATTACACGAGGGATTATTGATGCTGCCGAAGAACTGGATACGCCGATCATTTTAGAAACCAGCGAGGGGGCCATCAAATATGCAGGCCTGGAGACGATTTATGAATTGATGGCCAGTATGGCTATTAAAGCAAAAGTACCGATCGCGCTTCATATGGATCATGGAAAAGATATGGATCAATTGAGACGCGGAATCGAATTAGGGTACTCGTCGGTAATGATTGATCATTCCGGAGATGCTCTTGAAAAAAATGTAAAAGATACTAAAGAGATGGTTCTCTTTGCACATAGAGAAGGCGCGTGGGTGCAAGGTGAGATTGGTCGTATTCGAGGCAAGGAAGATTGGGTGTCTGTGTCGGACCGAGATAGTTTATTAACCACCCCAGAAGAAGCGGAACAGTTTTGGAAGGACACGGGTGTTGATACCTTGGCTTGTTCGGTAGGCACTATTCACGGTATTATTAAAATGAACGGACAAGCAGAAGCGCATGTGGATGTGGATCGTATTGGTGCGATAGCCGCACGGGTTCCTGTACCATTGGTCTTGCATGGCGCGAGCGGTGTGCCCGATGATGTGATAACGGCCAGTATCGAGCAGGGTATTAGTATAATTAATATCGATACAGAACTGCGCATTGCTTTTACTTCCAATTTACGTAATGCCCTTGCAGAACATCCCGATGAGGTAGATCCTCGCAAGTATCTCGCACCGGCTATTGCAGGTGTGAAAGAAGCAGCTAAGAAAAAGCTCTTAGCATTTAAGACAATTAACTTAATTCATTAACATGGGATTACAAGGTTCTGGTTTGCACGACAAAAATGTGCGCCTTCGTTTTTTAGTATATATTTTTATGGGTGTGATCGCCCTGGGGTCAATTTTATATTGGCGCACACAGCTAATTGTAGTGGCAGAGTACGACCAGACTATACCAGTTCCCAAAGCAACCGCCCGGCAGTCTTCGGCAGATAAGTTAAAATCCAAAAATTACCAGATAGAAACGTTTGATTCCTCACCAAGTGTAAAATAATTTCATTAATACATACAAAAATATATATGCAGCAAAAAGTAAAAATGGCTATCAATGGCTTTGGTCGTATTGGTCGTCAGGCGTTTAAAATTGCGTTACAAAAACCGGAGATTGAAATTGTGGCAATTAATGATTTGTCTGGTACAGACGTGCTGGCAAAATTGCTTAAGTACGACAGCAATTACGGTGCTTTTAATCACGATATAAGCAGCGATGATACTCATATTATAGTTGATGGAGTATCTTATATGGTGTCTGCGGAAAAAGATCCGGCGCAGCTTCCTTGGAAAAAACTCGATGTAGATGTAGTAATTGAATGTACAGGACGGTTTACGGATAGCGAGAAAGCGGGCGCACATTTAGCAGCAGGCGCCAAGCGTGTCATTATTTCTGCTCCTGCTAAAGATGAAGGTATGACCAAGACCTATGTGCTGGGCGTGAACGGTGAATCTTATAATAACGAATCGATTATCAGTAATGCATCGTGCACGACCAACTGTATTGCTCCTGTGGCTCATGTGCTGGAAACAGAATTTGGGATTGAAAAAGCTATGATGACTACTATTCATAGCTATACCGCAGAACAGAATTTGGTAGACGGTCCTCCTCCAGGAGGGCATAGTAATGATTTACGCCGCGCCCGAGCAGCAGCTATAAATATTGTCCCTACCACAACTGGTGCTGCAATTTCGGCTACAGAAACTATCCCTTCCTTGAAAAATTTGTTTGATGGCATGGCGATTCGCGTTCCTACGCCAGTGGGTAGTCTGACCGACTTTACCATGCTTTTGAAGAAAAATGTTACTGTAGAAGATATTAACGACGCATTTGTGAAAGCATCTCAGAATCCATTGTATAAAGACAAACTTGTGGTGACTGATGAGCCAATTGTATCTTCGGATATTGTAGGAAATCCAGCTTCCGCGATTGTTGATCTATCTCTTACCAAAGTCGTAGATGGCAATTTAGTGAAAGTTATTGCCTGGTACGATAATGAATTCGGATATTCTAATCGCTTGATAGAACAAGTGATCCTTATTGGACAAACTTTATCATAATTCTTTGGCCATTCACACTTTTGCACAACTCAAACAGTATACTGGAAAGCGCGTATTATTGCGCCTCGATTTAAACGAGTCTGTAAACCAGCGAGGAAAATTATTGGACGATTACAGACTGCAGGCAATATTACCGACAATTAAGCAATTGCAGCAGAATAAAAATCGTATATTGATTGTTTCTCATCGCGGCAGGCCGGAAGGAAAAATGAGTAAAGACCTCTCTTTAGCGCCTATTGCCAGACGATTGGCTGAGTTGCTGGACTTAAAATTTGTTTCTTCCGAGACTAAGCTACCCGAATATCCGATACCTCATGTAGTTTTTTTTACAGGAGACATCACTGATTCCGCGATTCGGCAGATGCTGCAGCACGATACATCCCATAATATTATTATTCTGGAAAACATACGGTTTTACCCGGAAGAAGAACAGGCTGAGACAGGATTTGCACAACAGCTAGCAGAATTAGCAGACATATATGTGAATGACTGCTTTGCCGTTGATCATCGCAAAGCGGCATCTATTACCGGAGTACCTGCCTATATACCTTCTGTGGCAGGTCCGTTGCTAGCCAAAGAAATTTCTGCCATGGATCACATGCTTTCTGGCAAGATTAAGCAGCCGTTTGTATTGGTTATGGGCGGGGTCAAGATTTCCGATAAAGCCCAAACTTTAAAGCACCTGGGTAAGCATGCGGATACTATTTTGATCGGCGGGGGTTTAGCAAATTTATTTTTAGCAGTGCAGGGCTATAATGTGCAAAGCAAACAGTTTGACAAGGCAGATCTGTTGCTGACCAAGCAGTTGCTTACTAACTTAAAGCATAAAATTGTCTTGCCAAAGGATGTGATCATAGAAGCAAAAGAAAAAATACGCGCTACCAAGATTATGCAGCGAGATATTTCGGATTTAAAAACGTCTGATGCAGTGTATGATATCGGTCCAAAAACGATTTTGGAATACAGTAAAATAGTGCGAGGCGCAAAAACTATTTGCTGGAACGGACCATTGGGTTATTTCGAAAAGCCTGCATTTCGTACGGGTACTATGACCATTGCCAAAGTGATTGGCGGCGTGGGTAAGAGAAAAGCTTATACACTGGTCGGGGGAGGCGAAACTGTGGCAGCAGTCCGGCAAGCAGGGCAAGAAGCATTCGTGGATCACGTTTCCACGGGTGGTGGAGCTATGCTAGAGTATTTAGCAGGCAATACTTTACCGGGTATCGAAGCTTTAAAATAAACCGTTCTTAACAAGAACGGTTTATTATTTTTTGTGGTATAATAAATATACAAAAATACGTTACTTGAAACAAAAATATAAACATATATGCATGCAAAAATAACAAAAATCACTGCACGCCAAATTTTAGACAGCCGGGGCAATCCAACTGTTGAAGCGACTGTGTATGCAGGTAAGGCGTATGCTACTGCGTCTGTGCCCAGCGGTGCTTCTACGGGAAGTCACGAGGCATATGAGCTGCGTGATGGCGGAAAATCCTATGGCGGAAAATCAGTAAGCAAGGCGGTAGCTAATATTGAGCAGAAACTTGGACCAGCATTATACGGGCAGAGTGTATTTAGTCTCCCTGTCATCGATGAAATAATGCTCAAGCGCGATGGAACAACTAACAAACAAAAGCTGGGAGCGAATAGTATCTTGGCTGTCTCTATTGCCTGTGCTCGCCTTGGCGCCCAGTTAAAAAATCAAGAACTATACCAGTATTTGGCCGATGTATATCGATTACCGAAACCGCATACAGTACCGACTCCTTTATTTAACGTATTTAATGGTGGTTTGCATGCCGATTCAGGTACTGATGTACAGGAATTTTTCTTTATTCCCAAAACAGGATCATTTGCGAAAAAAGTAGAAACTGCGTGGACTGCTATTTCTGCACTTAGACATTTGCTGCAGAAAAAAGGCTTGTCTATCGCAATTGGCGATGAAGGCGGTTTTGCTGCCAAAACTCATTCGAACGAAAAAACATTTCGATTACTTCGCCAAGCCATCGAAAGTACAGGTCTTCGCCTCGGAAAAGATATTGCTATGGGTATAGATGCGGCGGCCACAGAATTTTTTGATCCAGAAAAACAGGTCTATCATTTTCGTGCAGACAAGCGAAGCTTTAAGCCAGCTAGTGTATACCGATTGTATAGCCGCTGGGCGAAACGATATCATTTGGAAATTATTGAAGATGGCTGCAGTGAAGACGATTATAGTGGCTGGCAGCGTCTCACGCAGGCGCTGGGTAAGGAACTTACTTTAGTAGGCGATGATTTGTTCGTTACTAATCCCGAGCGTTTGCATAACGGAATTATCACAGGCCTTGCTAATAGCGTGCTCATTAAGCCCAATCAAATAGGTACGGTAACCGAAACCATGCAGACTATCAGCTTGGCAAAAAAATTTACATATAAAACAGTCATTTCTCACCGCAGCGGTGAAACTATGGATGATTTTATTGCCGACTTATCGGTTGCTGTCGGCGCAGAATTTATTAAGGCGGGTAGTTTGGCACGCGGAGAGCGGCTTGCAAAATATAATCGACTGCTTGCCATAGCTCATTCATTAAAAGTCTAATATGGTAGAGCTGGGAATATATCACCATTACAAAGGGTATAAGTATAAGGTTATTGCTAATGGGCTATTAGAAGCTACACAACAGCCTGTAGTTGTGTATCAGGCGTTATACGATAATCCTCTGAGCAGTGTGTGGGTGAGGCCGGAACAGGAATTTTTAGAAGCTGTCCAAGTAGATGGTAAATTGGTTCCTCGTTTTTCATTTATTTCAAAAAGTTAGTATGCATGTTCCAAAAAAATACAAAAAAGTAGTGCTCGTCGTGTTGGATGGATTTGGTGTAGCTACATATAGCCATGGGAATGCGGTTGCGTTAGCTAATCCTGAAGCTTTAAATGACATGATCGCCCACTATCCATCACTCACCTTGCTTGCTTCTGGGCCTGTAGTTGGCTTGCCGTGGGGAGAAATGGGCAATTCGGAAGTCGGGCATTTGAACATGGGCGCGGGGCGCATTGTAGGACAAGATTTGGCGCGCATCAACACTGCTATTTCCAATCGCAGCTTTTTTTCTAACGAAGCTCTGCTCGAGGCAATTGCTCACGCTAAAAAAAATAAAGCCAAACTGCATCTGCTAGGTATGATTAGCAGCGGAGGAGTGCACAGTAGTAATTATCATTTATATGCCTTATTGGCTTTAGCTGCAGAGCAGGATTTCCATGAAGTGTTTATTCATATGATTACCGATGGGCGCGATACTGCGCCTAAGGTGGCGTTGGAAGAACTGCGCAAGCTCAATGAGCAAATACAAAAAATTGGTGTTGGTAAGGTCGCAACTATTGCCGGCCGTTTTTACGCTATGGACCGGGGAGGGCACTGGGAACAGACGGAAGCTATGTACCGAGCAATGGTGCAAGGCGCCGGGGCAGCTGCGGATTCTGCCGAAGATGCTGTACTCAATAATTATAATCAAAATATATATGACGAAATGATTCCTCCTACGGTGATTGTAGATCGGTCCAGCGAACAAATTAAGCCGGTCGCGACAGTTACGCAAGGGGATAGTATTATTTTTTTTAATTTTCGTTCCGATCGTGCGGTGCAGTTGACACAAGCGTTCACTCAACCGAACATTATGATCTTGCCTAACCAACATGCGCCGATAAACGACATTTGTTTTGTTACGATGACCGAATATTTCCGCGATTTGCCTGTAAAGATCGCTTTTCCTACAGTGAATTTGAAAAATGGCTTGGCTGAGGTGATTGCAAATCATAAATTAAAGCAGTTTCATATCGCAGAAACCGAAAAATTTGCCCATGTGACATCGTTTTTCAATTGTGGCCGCAATGATGCTTTCCCAGGAGAAAAACGCATTATTGTACAGAGCCCGGTGAATGATAAGAATTATGTTGACCGCCCGGAAATGTCAGGCATTGAAATCACGGAAAAATTAGTAGAAGAAATTACTAAGAGCGACTATGATTTTTACTTGGCTAATTATGCCAATGCAGACATGGTAGGTCATACAGGAAATATTCAAGCTTCTGTGAAAGCCGTGCAATATCTCGATCGATTTTTGCAGCAAGTGATGCGTGCAGTTTTAAGTGTGGATGGTTTGCTTATTATTACCGCAGATCATGGTAATATCGAAATTATGGTTAATAGTAAAAATGGCGATATCGACAAAGAGCATTCTACCAGTCCGATCCCTATGATTGTGATTGCCAATGATTTAACTTTCCCTCAGGCTCGCAACAGAAATTATTTGTCCTTATCCAGTATTGTGCCTTCGGGAATTGTTTCTGATGTTGCGCCAACAGTGCTTGAGTTTATGGGGATAGAAAAACCCGCTGAAATGACAGCCATCAGCCTGGTGCCTGAAATCATAGAAGAACTTAGCTAGCATGGATTGGTATGCTATCATGCATGTATGGCTAAGGAATGGAAAATCAAAGATCAGGTTCCTGCTGCACTGCTGGATCAGTTTCCAGAATTATCGCGTTTGCAGGCTCAATTACTTTATAATTTAGGCCTATCCGACCCAGATCGGGTAGATTGGTTTTTGAATCCGGATTATCACAACATGTATGATCCGTTTTTGTTTACGGAAATGGAAGTTGCGGTGCACCGGGTATGGGAGGCTATAAAAAATAAGCAAAAAATATTAGTCTACGGCGATTATGATGCTGATGCAGTTACTGCATGCAGTATAATGGTGCAGACATTCCGTTATTTGGGAGTGGAAGTAGAAACGTATATTCCAGATCGTTTTAGTGAAGGATATGGCTTAAATTTAGAAGCTTTCGCCAAAATTAAAGACTCGGGTGTAAAGGTGGTTATTACCGTAGACTGCGGCACTAACTCTGTAGCTGAAGCAGATTTTTGTCGGGAAAATGGCGTAGATTTGATTATTACCGATCACCATGAAATTACCGGTGCGATTCCAAAAGCTTTCAGTCTGATCAATCCAAAAAATCCTCAAGAAGTATATCCGGACAAGCAGATTACTGGCGCTGGAGTGGCCTACAAATTTGCTAAAGCCCTGTTGTCTGAACATGAAAATGTTATTGAAGCGCGGGGTATTACAAAAGAAGATCATATTCCTGAATGGGATAAGTGGCTGTTAGATTTAGCTGCCATCGGGACTGTGGCAGATTGTCATTCCCTTATGGGCGAAAATCGCATTTTGGTTAATTTTGGTTTGAAGGTTCTTCAAAAATCCAAATGGCTCGGATTAAGACTTCTAGTAGAAAATTGCGGACTGGATTTTTCTAAAAAACACCCTGACACTGTTACTATTGGTTTTACAATTGCACCGCGAATCAATGCGGCAGGGAGGTTAGAGCATGCTGATATCGCTTTGCAGTTACTTACTACGAAAGATTATGCCGAAGGGATTGATTTGGCGAATCGCATAGAAGAAATCAATCGCCGCCGGCAGGATATTACTCAGCGCATGACTTCTGAAGCGAAAGAAAAAGCTACTACAATTAGTGATCGAAAAATTTTAGTGCTCCGCGATCCTGCCTGGGCAAAAGGTGTGGTGGGTATAGTAGCTGGAAAGCTTGCCGATCATTATAATCGTCCCGTCATCGTGATGGAGCAGGGTGAAGCAAATTCTACTGGTTCCGCCCGGTCGAGCCATGGGTTTGATATCGTAGCTGCGCTTAATCATTGCTCGGAATATTTACTAAAATACGGTGGGCATAAAGAAGCTGCCGGTCTAACTGTTGCTAACGACCAATTTGATGAGTTTTATTTCAATTTACTGAAATACGCAGAAAGTCATTGGCCAGAAGAACAGCCCGAACCGGTTTTAGAGTTAGATGCGCAGCTATACGAAGAAGATTTGTCTATGGATCGTTATCAGGAAGTTGCCTTGCTTGAGCCATTTGGTGCAGGTAATCCCAAACCAAAGTTCTTGATAGAGAACGCTAAATTAGTATCATTTCGCTTGGTAGGGCAGTCTCAAAATCATCTCCAGATGCAAGTAGTAGTAGGTGAAACAGTATTAGAATGCATTGGCTTTAGTTTAGGGTACTTTGCGGCCAAATTAGAAACAGGGAAAATGATATCTTTGGCTGGGGAGTTGATAGCTGATAGTTGGAATGGTACACGGAAGTTAAAACTGCGGATTATCGACATTCATATTCAGGAAACAGAGCCAGAAGAAGCTCTTTTAGAACAGTTAGTTGTACAAACCAATGAATAAATTACTTTACTTGCATACCGATGGGGGTTCGCGCAATAATCCAGGACCTGCTGCGTGGGGTTTCGTTATTAAGGATGAAAAAGGTGATGTCCTGCTTGAGCGTGGGGAGTATATCGGGGAAACTACCAATAACGTCGCAGAATATATGGCTGTGGTAAAAGGCTTAGAAGAAGTAATACGGCAAGGGGCTACGGACGTAATTATCAAGATGGATTCGCAGCTCATTGTACGTCAGATGTCCGGGCAATATAAAATAAAGCAACCACATTTAATCGAACTTGCTCAGGCGGTGAAAACATTGCTGGCGAAATTCAATTCCTACCGCTTCGAACATGTTTTGCGCGCATTCAATAAAGAAGCTGATAAACAGGTGAATATAGCTTTGGATGCCGAAGAAGCAAAAAAAACTCCGCGATAAGCGGAGTTTTTTATTGGCTAATCTGAATTTGATAGAGTTTTTTGTTATTGAGGAAGAGAATGCTTTGCTCGTCGTTAGTAATGGTAATATCAGAGACAGGTTGGTCTGCAAGGAGTAGATAGTGATTTTGTCCGTTGCGGTTATCGATTTCGATCGCTTCCAATCCATTTTTTGATGCTAAAAATCCATATCCTGTATTCGGCACCACGAGATTTGATTCGCTATTGCCAGTAGTGCGGTAAAATAATTCGGCTTTTCCGGATATAAAGTTATAATAATAAATTTCAGAAGGGGTCTGGTAAGTTAGCTGCCGATGCGGTTTATCCAAAGAAATATTAGTTACACTCTTATTAAGTAAATCTAAACTCTGGTTTACGCGATAGAAATTGCCATCATTCCATAAAAACAATTCTTTCTGGAAAGTGAGCCATAATTTATACTGTTTTCCTAAACCGAGGTTCTGCGTGATTAAGTTGTTTTGAAGAGTGAGACTGTTTCCATCCCACAAATATGTATCAATGCGAAAAGTATCAGTAGCTTGACTAGCTATATACATAGTATTGTCATGGAGTGTAAAAGCTAAGACATTTTCCAGTAATGGAGTAGTCGGAGTTGATGCACCGGTACTTACTAATAGCGCTTTATCTTTAATTGCAAAAATTGCATCTTTAGGACCAAGTTCGATATTTGTTACGCCACTTGCTAAAGCGTCTGGAAGGTTGGTGAGCTTGAGGTCTTCTGTGGTAATAAGAACATATCTTCCATTTTTTGCGGTTGCGAGTAGGTAGTTGTCAGTATTGGTAAGTGTTAATTTACTAATAGTAACAGGTAGCTGGATCTGTTGTATAATGCGCTGTTCGCTGAGGTCGTATTTAATTAATGTATCAGAAGTATGAAAAACAACTCGGTCTCCCAAAAGCACGTACGATTCAATAGGATTATTGTCGAGCAAGAGCGGGGGCTTATCGAGCAATAACTTCACTTCATTGCTTAAGCTACCAGCATAGCTCACTTTCCCAGCTTCGATGTATAATGATTTGTGCCACGGTCGAAAGCCTGTTTTGCGAATTTCGATAGTATGTATGCCTTGTTTAACAAACCTGACTGTAGTCGGTGTGTTATTGTTTTTTGTGCTATCGATGTATACTTCTGCATCGCTTGGCGTGCTTTGAATATCAATAATACCGGTATCTTTAGTTAACCGGTCGCCAAGCTCGATGTTTTTGCCGCTCACGTAAATAACAATCAGAGGAGCGAGAATGATGAAAATTATGATGATAAACACCAATAATAAATAGCGGGAAATTTTATCCATAAAAGTACTGTTATTATAGCAAAAAAATAGATTTTGCTTTACTCGGCAGGGGTTTACGGATACAATAAAAAGACTGAATTAGCTACAAAAAACATATATGGCTTCTAAAAATGACCGATTTATTATCCAAGGCGGCAAAACATTATCGGGGACAATTGCGGTAGTAGGGGCAAAAAATGCTGCCCTGAAGGCTTTAGTGGCAGCTTTATTGCTGGATGGTACGAGTATTATCGAGCATGTTCCTCATATTGAAGACATCGACCGGTTAATGGATATTATTGTCGATTTGGGGGTAGGTGTAGAGCGCAGTGGTTCAACTGTCACGTTTACTGATCCGAGTATAAAGAAAAACGAAATCGCTCCGCACTTGCACCAAAAAACTAGATCCTCAATTTTACTCGCGGTGCCAATTCTGCTTCAGCATAAACAAGTCACTTTTAGTTATCCGGGCGGCTGTGTTATTGGTAATCGTCCTATTGATTTTTTTATCGAAGGGTATAAAAAGTTTGGCATCAAAGTAACTAATCGCGCGGATGGATACAGTTTGGATGGCAGTGATTTGCATGCCGGTACAGTTGTCTTTTCTAGGATTAGCGTGACCGGAACCGAATCTATGATGATGCTGGCTAGTTTGATTCCTGGTACATCACAGATAATCAATGCAGCTATGGAACCAGAAATCGTAGCTTTGGCAGATTTTCTCAATTCATGCGGAGCTAAAATTTCTGGTGCAGGCACTCCGGTGATTACGATAGAGGGGGTGCAGAAATTGTCTGGGGGAACATATAAGACCATTCCAGACCGTATTGAAGCTGGTACATTCGCGATCATGGCGGCAGCTACAAACTCGCAATTAACGGTAGATAATATTGTACCTGGTCACATGGAAGTATTTTGGCAGCTATTTTCGCAAGCTGGGGTAGATTTTTCTTTAACTGAAAATAGTGTTACCATAAGACCATCTTTGTCAAATCTGAAAGCTATTCCTAAAGACATTATTACTCATGAATACCCTGGTTTTCCAACAGATTTACAAGCTCCTATGGCAGTATTAATGACTCAGGCGGAAGGGCAATCGCTGGTATTCGAAACTATCTATGAAGGGCGCCTATTTTATATAGACAAACTTAATAGCATGGGTGCATCTATTTTTATGGCAGATCCTCACCGAGTTATGATCACTGGTCCCACAAAGTTGACGGGGAGGTCTATAACTTCACCAGATATTCGGGCGGGGATGGCAATGGTGATTGCGGGCCTGATCGCAGAAGGACAAACCGAAATCGATAATATTTATCAGATTGACCGCGGGTACGAG
>CAYVGX010000004.1:11820-15966 GCA_964451015.1 uncultured Candidatus Saccharibacteria bacterium
ATTTTTCAAAATAAAATTGGTATCGATTTAGGGACTGCAAATGTGCTGGTACATGTGCCTAAGCGAGGTATTATCATCAACGAACCAACTGTTGTCGCTATTTCTATAGACGATAATAAAGTCTTGGCAGTGGGTCAGGAAGCAAAAGAAATGCTTGGCCGCACCCCGGAAACAATCGTGGCAAATCGTCCCATGCGCGACGGTGTGATCGCTGACTACCGCGTGACCGAAGCTATGCTGCGTTATTTCATAAACAAAGCTTTGGGCAAAGTGCGCTTTTTTCGTCCAGAAGTGATGATCAGCGTGCCAGGCGGTATCACTTCTACTGAACGCCGCGCTGTGATAGATGCAGCTGTGAGCGCTGGCGCGAAAACTGCTTTTGTCATTAAAGAAACAGTTGCCGCAGCAATCGGGGCTGGTATCCCGATTTCGTCGGCAAGCGGAAATTTGATTATTGATATGGGTGGCGGTACTACTGATGTTGCAGTATTGTCGCTGGGTGGTATCGTTAATTCTACGTCTGTGCGCGTAGCAGGAAATAAAATTGATCAGGCGATTATCGAATTTGTGCGCAAGCATCATGGCTTGGCGATCGGGGACCGTACTGCCGAAGATATTAAAATTACTATTGGTAGTGCTCTGATTTTACCGGAAGAAGAAGTGATGGAAATCAAAGGCCGGGACAATATTTCCGGGCTTCCGAAAACAGTTACTATTTCTACCAATGAAGTAGTAGAAGCTATTCAAGAGCAGCTTCATGAAATTGTGAAGGCTGTAAAAACAGTACTGCAAGATACGCCGCCAGAATTAGCTAGCGATATTATTGATAAGGGTATGATCATGACCGGCGGTACTTCGCAGCTGCGTAATTTGGACCAATTCATTGCCAAAGCGGTGGGTGTGCCATGCTATGTGGCCGAAGAACCCTTATTATGTGTTGCTAAGGGTACAGCAATTGCATTGGAACATTTGGATTCGTACAAGAAAAGTATTCTCAGTATTAAATAAAACCCCGCGCGGGGTTTTATTTTTATCCACTGTTTTTTGGAACAGTGCTTTTGTTATGGTATAATAAATGTAATAAAAAAGTTTTAGAAACCAAATCAAAAAAACAAAATGAATACATCGAAGCGCAAAGCTCTTTATATTTTTTTAAGTTCCATCTTAGGGTTTTTGCTATTTACCATGTTTCATCGCGCAGTGTTTGTGATATATGAAATTTTTGGAAACTTCTATCCTACGACTTCATGGTTACATCTCTCCTACAAAACACTTGCTTTGTTAGATTTTGGCACCTTTCTTTTAGCTTTATTTTTCGGCGGATGGTATGGCGTATGGATCGGTCTTAACTGGTATAAACTGATTTATGAAGACCGTGAAGTTAAAACCTGGTTTCATGGTTTTGTGCCGCACCACTGGAGAAAGTCTCGTAGTCATAGTGAACAGTTGCATGTTGTTTCTCCTCTAGGAGAAAAAGCAATGAAGCCAAAAACTAAAACAGTTCCTAAAAAAATTGTGGTAACTTCTTCTAGTGTGTCAAAAAGACCCGATGCGTTCCGCAGTTTCCGTGCCGAAAAAACCGTACGTGCATCTATGCCATGGGATAATGAAGATGCCCAGCTTGAGCCAAGGGTGGTAAAAAAAGTCGCAAAGAAGCGCGTGGTTAAAAAGGCTGCAAGTAAAGCAGTTGCCAAGAAAAAAATAACTGCGTAAGCTATACGTATGGATTTAACACTAGGTCAGTTGGTCAGTAAAACAATTATTTTATATGCTATTTTAGTTATAACTAAAGTAGTATTTTTTACTTATCTGAATATAGCTCTGTGGCCTATACTTATCCTATTTTATGTTGTGGTCGCTGCTACGGCTATTGCGGTAGTTCGTCGCTTTGGGGATATTAATTATTTTGAATCATTTTTGATTTTGCTGGTATGGATTGTAGTAGGGCTACTTGTCGATGTAATTATTACTTCCAAATTGGTAGGGGACGGATTTTTTACAAATAAGCATGAGTGGTTATCGTATATTGCAGTTATTGCCGCTGTGCTAGTCTTTGATCGTAAAGAGCATGTAGCTACTCGCAAAGCTGCTGCAAAGTAATCATGAACCGCTGAATAGCGGTTTTTTAATTTGCTTGCATTTAGGTGTACGATCGTATACTCTATAATAGAGAAAAAGAAAATGCTTTGGTGAGGACCTAAAGCATTAATATTGTTTTTCTAAGAATTGCCTTCTTCTTCGTAGAACGAGTCGGTAGAAAGGAGAAAATTTGCCTTGCGGGAAGAGACGAACTTCTACTTTTTGAAAGTAGCGGATTATTCTACCACGCCAGCCGAGCCTGGTTTGCTGGGACGGCATAATAGTGATGTGTTTATTCTTCCAAGATTTATCTGCTTTTTGTAAATGATAGCGAAGCAAGAATCTTAGTAGATAACCATGATGTTTTTCTGTGCAGATTACATGTTCTTCCCATGTGTCCCGCGTGCCTGTGTTGTAGAGCTTGACTAAAGAGTAGGGGATATTTTCTCTGGAAGTGAGGGAGTCTTCTTCGAGAATAAATATATCTTTAAATCGAGAATATATCTCGGGATATGTTGCCTCGATGTAATTTTTCATCATTTCGGGAACAGATTTAGTCTTCCCGGTAAGATGAATGTCGCCGCTAATAATAATAGCTTTCACCAGCTCTGGTTTTATATCCTTGATGTAATTGATTGCTGCCTCGATATTCCAGACAGTATCTTCTTCTAATCGTTCTTGCTTTGTGGAAAGACACATGATCCATATGATTTTGGGATCTTGATACGGTGATCTATAGCACCGTGTGCCGTTACAATTCATGTTTTTTCCTGGCATAATTATGCCCTCCTTGTGTATTTTTACCGCTTATATTAGCTTAATTTTTTATTTACGTCAATGCAGACAATTATTACCCACATCGATATGAATTCGTATTTTGCTACCTGTGAGCAGCAGGATAATCCTGCCTGGCGGGGTAAGCCTGTGGGTGTGTGCGAGCATCTAGGCGGTATTATTATCGCACCGAGTGTGGAGGCTAAGCGATGGGGAATTAAGACCGCCATGCCGGTATGGGAAGCGAAAAAACTATACCCCAATATTATTCTCACAAAAACTAACCCAGACAGATATCGATTTTATACTGCGCGGTTCTTAAAGGTATTTTCCGACTACACGGATAAAATAGAAAAATATAGTATCGATGAAGCGTTTTTGGATTTAACCAAAGCCTGTAATATTCGCATACCTTCGCAGCGAGGATTGGTGCAAGCCGATCCATGGCAGGAAGCGCAAAAAATTATTGCAGAAATCAAACTACGCATGAAAACAGAAGTAGGGGACTGGATTCGCTGCAGCGCGGGCATAAGTTATAGCAAGCTCATGGCAAAGATCGCCTCGGACTTACAGAAGCCTGATGGTTTGGTGGTGGTGAGACCCGAAGACAAGCCAACTATGTACCACACGCTCACACTTACCGACATTCCGGGTATAGGCTATCGCATGGAAAGGAATTTGAAAAAGCTAGGCATAGAATCATTAACCGATTTACGCGATTTTGGTTTAGAAAAATTAGTAGCTCATTTTGGCATTCATGGTTACCACTTGCATAGCATGGGTCAATTGGAAGGCAGTTGGAAAGAAAATTTTGATATGGAAGCCGATAGTAGTATGAAATCAATCGGGCATATGTACACTATCCCGCAGGAATTCCGTAAGCAAAAACATGTATTGCAAAGCGTGATGTATAAGTTATCCGAAATGGTGGCAGCGCGCTTGCGCGTCAATCAATTGAGCGGGGACACTATTCATGTGCATGTAAACGATCCTGAGCGAATTTCCGCCGGAGGCAGTAAGCGCATTGGGTATTTTACTCAGGATGGACGCGAAATATTTTTAGAAAGCCTTCATCTCATTCAAAGTGCAGGGGCAAGTTTAGCAGAACTCGAAAAGCAGGTTTATTATATCGGCGTGACCATTTCTGGATTAAAGCCAGCGGTGTATCAGCCTAGTTTATTTGAACCACATAATCGCCGGCAGCGTTTACTTGCTTCGCTGGATAAAATCAATCAGAAGTATGATGATTTTACGATTGCCCGCGTACCTGCTTTTTTGGCGCGTGATATTATT
>CAYVGX010000005.1:0-12590 GCA_964451015.1 uncultured Candidatus Saccharibacteria bacterium
CTCTCAACCTCGGCATAGCCAAGGTTTCACAATTTGTATTTTCATCATCGAAGATCTATCATTATTGCTGGTTCGCAAGCTCACCAGAGGCGGCTGAGCTACTGACCCTGATAGATTTCATGTAAATACTTCACAATTTTACAATATCTATGCGTTTTTTTCAAGTCCCATCAATGCTACAATATTGATATGATTTTAGAAACTTTTGAACAATTTTTAGACTACCAACTATTAGATACTGGCGACGGTGCGCGCTTGGAACAATGGGGACCAATTCGCCTACAAAGACCAGATCCACAAATTATTTGGAAACCTTCCCTAGCTCAAAACGAATGGGACGCCGCACAGGCAATTTTCATTGGCAACGGAGAGCGAGGAAAATGGCAGAAGCGCGGAACTGTCCCAGAAAAATGGGAAGTATATTTCCGCCCAGACATTAAACTCTGGGCCAAACTTACTCCTTTTAAGCATACAGGTATTTTTGCGGAGCAAG
This sequence comes from uncultured Candidatus Saccharibacteria bacterium, assembly GCA_964451015.1. Lineage (GTDB taxonomy): Bacteria > Patescibacteriota > Doudnabacteria > UBA920 > UBA920 > UBA920. The sequence goes on from CAYVGX010000005.1 coordinate 494, forward strand.
CAGCCAACTGGGAATGGATGATAAACATCTGCAAAAACCAACCGCAGTTAAAAATTTTAAACCTCTTCGCTTATACCGGAGGCGCAACTATGGTACTTACTCGCCTGGGACATCAGGTCACACACGTAGATGCCAGCAAGCCATCGATTGGCTCCGCAAAAGAAAACCAAAGGTTAAATAAATTTGAAGAGGACGCCATCCGCTGGATACTAGACGACGCATTGAAATTCTGCGAGCGTGAAGTAAAGAGAGAGGCTAAGTATGACGGCATTATTTTGGATCCGCCGGCATTCGGACATTCCCCTACTGGCAAAACCTGGAAGTTTAACCGTGACGTACCCAAACTTTTAGACTTGTGCGTCCAGCTGCTTTCTGATGATGCAAAATTCTTGCTCATGAATGCATACGCAACAAACACTTCCAGTTTAGCTATTAACAATTTAATGGAAGAAAAATTTAGCCAACGAGCGGGCAAAATAGAGTTCGGCGAACTATGTCTTAAAGAAAAAACCGGTCGATTAATCTCGACCGGCACGTTTGCTAAATGGCAGAAATGAAATTTGCAACTGCCTATTTTGACTCAATATCTGTTATTGCACTATCAACTTCTTGATACAAAATATATCTATTATTTGTATTGTTTGACCACTTAACAGGGGCAATAAAATAAATTAAAGGAACAAACTGCAATAACAGATAGTCATCCAGTGTCCAATATAATACATTCCATTCACCTGTCAATTCATTTCTAATAATATCATTGACCAAAATAGTTTGATCGTTTGAATTTTTGTATTTACCCAATGGTAAATTTGGTTTAATGCAATACTTTTGGGTAAACAAAAGCAGGTTAGCTTCAATATTATAAATTTCTCCATTTTTGATGGAAATAAAATCTATAATGCTTCCACTATTGTAACATTTTGCACAAGAAAATTTTAGATTAGGTTTAGTAAAATGGAATCCGTTTTCCTTAAAACATAAAGGACAATTTCCAAAATACTCATCTCCACTAGTCCCTTTTCTAAATAAGAAACCATAATCATCAAAAATTTTTTCTAAATTTTCAATCTTGTTTCTCAAATAATCTAAAGTGTATAAATCAGTTAGTTCTAACATATAATCTCCTTTATTTTTTCAAAATTTACTATCTAAGGTCTGACACGCAAAAAATTGCGTGTCATTTTTAGATACTAAACTGGCAAATTCGGCGGTAACTGCGTTGGATAATCATTAGTCAGAGTTTCACCAGGAAGCGGCAATATCTGTTGATCATCTTGTTTTGCTTTTTTCACTCTTGTAAACCAACTATACAAAACAGGGGTGGTAAACAAGGAAAGCACTCCAGAACTTAAAATACCGAAAATCACTACTAATGCCAAGCCACGCCAAAACGGAGAGAACACAGCTAGCGGCAACAGTCCAGCCAAGGCAGTGACCTTGGTCAAGACAATCGGGCGCAGACGAATACCAGACGCTAAGCTGATAGCTTCTTTTTTATCAACACCTTCGGCTACTTTACGATTAGCATAGTCTATAAGAAAGATGCCTACGTTTTCGGCAATACCGATTACCATCAATATACCAATTGTTTCTAAGAAGCCAAATTGACCGCCAGCAAAAATTGCCAAGGCAGGAAACACACCAATCAAGATTAACGGAATAGCGAACAAAATGATAAATGGCTGCACGAAACTCTTGAAGAAAATCACAAAGACAATATAGGTCGCGATGATCGCTAAGAAGATTGCCAAGAATAATTCTTGGAATGATTTTTCAAATTCATTCACACCAGCGCGGTCTTCAAAAGCGCGGTCAGATAGGCCAAGTTGAGAGCTATTGCTTTTTGCCCAATCGGTAATCTGACGCTGTATATTAATCGCATCGCGACTGTCCTTCACTGTTGCAGATACAGCAGCATAGCGCTCGCCATTTAGGCTTCTCACAGAAGACGCGACATCCACTTCATCGACAGTCGCCACTTCCGATAAGGGCATAGGGCCCGTTGCTCCGTATACAACACTGGCAAGCAGAGCTTCTTTCGTTGCCGGCTTGGTATCTTCAGGAACGCGCAAAACCACGTCATTCCCATCAATACGATACAAAGTATTTTCTCCCAAGAGACCGGCAACCTGCCCGTATACCGCAGCAGCATTTAATCCTTTTAATGCAGCCTTCTCAGGGTCAACAGCAATAGTCAATTCTTTGCTTTTTGTTTCATAATCAGTTTGAACTAAATCTACTTCTGCATATGATTTCAGTTGCGCAGCAATGCGCTCGCTCGCGGTAGCTAAAATCTGCTCGTTAGGTTCAAAAATCTTTACGGAAACAGGAAAAGCATCAGACGGCGGACCAGAGCTCAATTCCCCTGCTTGAGCCTTATCACCAAACACACTGCGTAAATCGGACTGCAATTGCTTAGCAATGTCAGGGCTCTTGCGATCACGATCAGACAATGCCCGTAGCTCGATAAATACACTCATAGTAGCAGAGCTATTACTACCATCCATGCTTTGGTAAAAGAAATTTTTAATTTCACCGCTATAGTTTTTGAGAATATTTTCTACCTTGGTACTTTGAATCATCTCGTCGCGATGAGTTTGATTGGTTGGACGCGGTATAGAGAGCTGTAAATATTCAGAATCATCAGGCTGAGAAAATTGCACTTGTCGCACAGAATTAGTCGCAAACAAAGTACCAGTGATACCAATCGGGATCACGAGCGCCATGACGATAACAATAATCTGCACCCACAAATGCTTTAAGATATAGCGGTTAGCAGCAACAAACCAGCGCGCCACGCTCCATAAGGTATGAATATCATCTTCATCTTTTAGTTCTGCCCCCGCTTCAGGCTTGATGAATTTAGCGCCAAGCCATGTTAAGAAAATCATCGGGACAAAATACGAAGCAATTAATGCTGGAAATACAGTCCATGGAATATACTTGATAATCTCTCCAAATGTCCCTGATACCAAACCAAATGGGACGAACACAATCATAGATGTAAGCACGGCCACAAACAAACCAAGGCCGATAACTTCAATAGAGCGAAGCACACTGTCTTTGCCCTTATAGCCCAAATCTACGTAACGACGAATCGATTCCAACACTACAATAGCAGGATCGACAATAAGTCCTAGCACCAAAACTAACGAAAATAGTACCAAAGTATTTAATTGGATACCTGCAATATACAGCACAATGAAAGTAAAGAAGAAAGACAATGGGATAGCTAACACAGAAATGAGTGCCGTGCGCCAGTCCAAAAACAACAGCATAGCTATCAGCAATAGCCAGACGCCACCAAAAATTATGCCCACATATCCGATTGGACCTGCACCATCCCACACGCCACCTACAGCACCTTCAATAATTTCGTCGACCTGTCTTTGCGCTTGCTCCCCTTCATTCAATACTAAATGATAATCGATTTTGCTGTTTTGAGAATCAGTTTCATCTACTACTTTTGTAATTTCTTTATTCAACTGCAAAATATCACTGTCCGCATCTAAAGTAACTTGATACAGCACAGCCGGTTGAATTTTAAATTGATTACGTTCCGTATCCAAATACCCTACCCGGTTAACCTGATCACCTGTATCAATAGCACGATATACTTGCGCAATATCTGCAAGGGCTACAGTCCGGTTTTCTTGTGGCAAAGCTATTTTAATAGCGCGTACATTCTCTAGAGATTCCAAACCGCTCTTCCCTACTACAGGAACTTTTTTACCATCAATTACAGCTTCACCTAATGGGAATCCTATGTTTGCAGCTTTAATCTGATTAATAACTTGCGGAGTTTGATATTGAGGCGGCAAATCAATATAAATTTTTTCTGCTAGCTCATAAACCTCATCAAAGCTTTTAACTCCATCAATCTTTAATAATTCATTCTTTAAAATTTCAGAATTATGCTTTAAGGTCATCACATCAGTACCACCAGAAATAGCAACATAAAAAGGCGCTCCCCCGGTTTCAGGCACTATAATATTTGGTTGAGCTACACCTTCGGGCAGTTTTACGCCGAGCACTTTTGTTTTTGCATCCTGGACCGCAATATTAGTATCAACACCTTCTTCAAAATTTAAGACAATTACCGACACATTTGTTTGCGATGTACTACTGGTTTCCTTCACGCCTTTCAGGTCCTTCAGTGCATTTTCTAAAGGTTCAGTAACGGTCGTTTGAATAGTATCTGGACCTGCGCCAGGAACAACTGTAGTAACAACAGCAACTGGCACCTTAATTGCCGGAAACCCTTCTACACGCAAACGCAAAAATGCCCCCACACCAGTGATAACCAGCATGAGAAATAATAGTATGGTAATTTGGGGATTACCTAAAAAGTACTTAACTAAGCGGTAATTAAGACCTTTATTATCATCCGAATTATTGTAATTCATAAAATATAATTAATAAAATTGACTTATGATTATATCTATTTTATGAAAAAATGTCAATATAATAAATTAAACCACTCATACTCATGAGTGGTTTAAATATTTTCAAAAAAACTTACACTTCTGTTCGGTCTGAGAGGAACCTCCCCAAGGCAATCAAGAATACAACTGGTAACAATAGCCAAATAAAATTACTGTATGGGTGCAAGAATAAAAATGCAATTAAAGGCGAAAAAGAATTCTGTACATAATCCGGCAAATAGTGCAGCACTATATTAATAAGTAATCCTACCTGCAGGAATGAAAAAACTAAGACGAAGAGGATCCCCGAAAAATGTTTACCATCTACAGAACTCTTAAATGCATAGCGACCCAAGAAGAAAAATAGTATGACAAACAAAATGACGAATGCTCCAAGCTGCTGAAGAGTACCAGTGGCAACATTCAACCTATCGGACACAACTTGCGAAAGGAATGGCATTTCTTTCACCAGCAACTGACTCATGTATACGCTCACTAAAATAGTGAGTATTCTTCCCCTTCCCGAGGAGAATGCATAAATTACACTCGCAACCATCCAAAACAACAAAATAAATAAATCCCACGACGGCGAATGCCAGTTGAAGGTGCGAATTAACATTTGAATTGTTGCAAAGATTGCCACGTTTTTATTTCAAAAGAAGTTTTCTTTATTATACCATGAACATGAGATCTTCTTTACAATAATCATAGAATCCGCATATAATGTAATAGAATTGATATAATATTCAATTTATAAAATTTTAAAAATGGAGGTCTGTTCAAAAAATAAAACTAAAATTTACATCAAATTAAAGATAAAGCAAAATCAAAACGCCTGAAATAATATATGGTTATTATCAGGCGTTTATTATTTTTAAAATCCTAATTGTTGTTTGACTAAAATAATATTTATTCTTTCAGGATTAACTTCTTTATTGAATACTAACAGCTTGCTAACAAAGCTCCCCTCTACGCCATATGCTTTCCTGGCCCGCTCAGATTCGAGAGGTAGTACATATTCGTTGATACGCTGCATACCTTCTTCGAAATTCTTTACAATTTTTTGCGCACCAACTACCCATACCACATGAGCAGAGCCATATGCATAAGCCGGCAATTGGCTACCTGTATTAGAAGCGACCAATACTTTACCGTCTTGGGTAACTGCATGCACGCTACCAATGGTATACTCTGGTGCAGCCCCTAATTTCAATTTAGCCACAGCATCACTTTCTGCGTTCATGGAATAGAACTTTTCCCGAACTGGTTGATATGTTTCTGAATTATTAAAATGATCTTCCAATCCAAGAGTACGCAGTGTTTCTGAGGTCATTGTCATCACCTCAGACCCCTGAGGAATTAGCTGCTGGGCAAACTCTTTTGCTTGATCTGTATTTTCGGCAATATGCACAGAAAAACCGTTCTGTTCTAAAGCCTGTTTAGTTGTTTGCAATACTTCGTCTGTTGCAAGTTCATTAAATTGCATGTTGTTTTATATTTAATTATTAAAATTATCTTTAATATTTTCCCAAAACGATTTGTTTACCTCCACGCTCTCCCCGTTCAATTCTGCAAGCTTTTTAATCAAATCCGTTTCCTGCTTGGAAAGCTTGTGCGGAATAATTACCCGCACCGTAATAAACAAATCACCACGACGGGAAGAATTGATTACTGGCACACCCTTCCCGGCAACTCGCAGGACTTTCCCCGGCTGAGTCCCATTAGGGATCTTGAGCTCTATGTCTCCATCCAGAGTAGTTACTGTGAGCTTAGTACCCAGCGCCGCTTGGGTAAAGCTTACTGGTAAGTCCTTATACAAATCATAACCTTGGCGCTTAATATCCTTGTGAGGCTTCACTCGAATGGATAAATATAAATCTCCGGGCTTGGAGCCGCGGTAACCAAGCTCGCCTTCTCCCCGCACTGCCACCCTCTGGCCATCATCAATACCAGCTGGAATTTTTACTTGTATAGTTTTTTCTTGCCGTAAAATTCCCGCACCTTTACAGGTATCACACGGATCTTCTGGTACCTGTCCGCTCCCATCACAGGTATCGCAGGTAGAACTTGAAGCAATATTGCCGAATACTGTACGGCGAGTAGTGCGAATTTGCCCCTGCCCATGACAGGTGCTGCATGTGACTACTTTTGTCCCCGGTTTGGCGCCATTACCCCCGCATGTTTTACAGGCATCTTTTTTTTCCAAAGTTAATTCGCGCTCAACCCCAAATACAGCTTCTTCAAAAGAAATCGTCAGAGGCATTTCTAAATCTATGCCTCGTTCGCGACGAGCTTGACGGGATTTTTGACTGCCGAATATATCACCAAAAATATCGCCAAGATCAAACTCTACTCCTTCACCGCCGCTAAAGCCAGAAAAATCAAAACCGCGGCCGAACGGATTACCTTGAAAACCGCCGCCAAAGCCTTGACCATTGCGCTGCGCATCTTCGAAAGTCTGCCCATACTGGTCGTACTGGCCACGCTTTTCCTTGTCCGATAACACCTGATACGCGTCATTCACTTCCTTAAACTTATCTTCATTGCCAGCGCCTTTATCTGGATGATATTTATGCGCCAACTTACGATACGCTTTCTTGATTTCGTCCTCGGAAGCAGTTTTGGAAATACCTAAAATTTCGTAATAATCTTTGGCCATGAGCCTTGTATTTTTTAATAATAATCAGTTATACTATCCTAAATTCGTAATGAGGTGATTTCTGGTTTTCAAAACTGTATATTCTCCCACCCTTTCCGTATCTCCTCACTGAAAACCTGTATTTCTTACTAAAATGGCACCTGATACTCTATGAATATCCGTCAGTTGCCATTTTTATTTGACAAAGTATTTAGTAGGCGTAGAATGATAATAATAAAAACTTTAGGAGGTGATGCGGATACTCCTCCACGGGTTTTTAAAACCTACCCTTTGATAATTCTGCCTATTTCTTTTCTAATCCGCAATTCCTTCAGCTGTCTTTCCGCCTATAAATAAGGCTCAAGTTTCTCTCCGAGACTTGAGCCTCTTTCTTTTGTTTACTTATTCTCTTCGTCTTTCGGTACTTCTTTGTATTCTGCATCTACTGGCCCGTCGTCGATTTCTTTTTCTTTCGGATCAACAGTTCCTGCATCTCCAGGCTGTTGCGCGCCTGCTTCATACAAGCTTGCGCCGACTTTTTGAATAGCGTCAGATAAAGCTTGAATTTTCGCTTGAATTGCATCTACATCTTCTTTGTCTTTTACTTCTTTCAATTCTTTAATCGCGCCTTCGACTGCATCCTTATCTTCTTGCTTAGCCTTATCGCCCGCATCCTTCAAAGTCTTTTCGGATACAGCAATGAGAGTATCAGCTTCATTGCGCTTATCAACTAATTCTTTGCGCTTACGGTCTTCAGAAGCATGCGCTTCTGCTTCCTGCTTCATACGCTCTACATCTTCTTTAGAAAGATTGCTAGAGCCTTGGATAGTAATATGAGCATCCTTACCAGAAGCCTTATCCTTTGCAGTGACCTTTAAGATACCATTAGCATCGATATCGAAAGTAACTTCGATTTGAGGTACACCGCGGGGAGCTGGAATAATGCCGTCTAATACGAAAGTGCCTAGGGACTTGTTGTCATTGGCGAATTCACGCTCACCTTGCAGGACATGAATCTGCACAGAAGGCTGGTTATCGGCAGCTGTAGAGAATACCTGAGACTTGGAAGTTGGGATAGTGGTATTGCGGTCGATTAACGGAGTACGCACGCCACCTAAAGTTTCCAAACCTAAAGTTAATGGAGTAACATCAAGTAATAAAATTTCTTTACCCTGCACGTCGCCGCCGAGTACGCCTGCCTGGACAGCCGCACCTTTCGCAACTGCTTCCATAGGATCTACGCCGCGCTCTACCTGTTTACCAATGTAATCTTCTACGAATTTTACAACTACTGGCATACGCGTCGGACCGCCAATCATGATGATCTTATCGATCTGCTGCGGAGTTAGACCTGCATCTTTAATAGCTTGTTCTACTGGCTGGCGCATACGCGCAACAATTGGCTTTACTAAATCTTCCAACTTAGCGCGTGTCAACTTCATTTCTAAATTTTGAGAACCACTTTCGTTCTGGGCAATGAACGGCAAAATAATATCTGTTTCCAAAGTGGTAGAAAGTTCGATCTTGGCTTTTTCCGCAGCTTCACGCACGCGGTTCATAGCCATCTTGTCGCCGGTTACATCGATACCGGTTTGAGATTTAAACTCGCCGGTAATGTAGTCGATTAACGCTTGGTCCATATCTTTACCGCCGAGAGCAGTGTCACCAGAAGTTGATTTAACTTCGAAAGTTGCTTGCTGTTTACCATCTTCTTCGACTTCAGAAAACTCCATGATAGTTACGTCGAGAGTACCCCCACCAAGGTCGAATACTAAAATCTTTTGGTCTACGCTACCACTCTTATCAATACCGTACGCAAAAGCTGCAGCAGTCGGTTCGTTGATTACGCGCACAACTTCGAGACCAGCAATTTCCCCTGCCTGTTTGGTGGCCTGACGCTGTGCGTCATCAAAGTACGCAGGCACAGTAATCACTGCTTTTTCTACTTTGTCTCCCAAATACGCTTCTGCATCGCGTTTAATTTTTTGCAAAATAAACGCACTGATTTGTTCTGGAGAATAATCCTTGCCGTTCAAATTGAAACGGTGAGTAGTTCCCATTTTGCGCTTAGCTTCGAATACAGTCCCTTCAGGATTAGTGACAGCCTGACGACGTGCAGGTTCTCCCACCAACAATTGTCCATCTTTGGTAAAAGCGACGTAAGATGGGAACGCCTTGCCGCCGATAGAAGTTCCTTCAGCAGCAGGAATAATAACTGGCTTACCGCCTTCAATGGCAGACGCCGCACTGTTACTAGTCCCTAAGTCTATTCCTATAATTTTTGACATAGTTATTGTTCCTTATTATCTTCCGTCGTAAAACCAAAAGTTTTCTTTTCTGTTTCTTTTGGTACTTCGGGAAGTTGAGTGATTAATGTTCCAAATGTTTTTTCATAACCTTCAAGCACTTTAACGAGCAGTAACGATAATCTCTTGGCGTGTTTTGGAGAAAGAGAATACTGCCTTAATTGATTACCTGAAGCAATTTGTATAGTGAATTCTTCTTCACTGGACCCAATGTTCACATTGCTAATTGTGTAAATATTGGGGTCCAGGTTAATGGGCACAGGTGTCGGTTCGTTCATAATTATCCTTTCTTTGAAATTACTACTTGAGTCGGGCGGATAACTTTACCATTGAGCTCAAAACCTGTTTGCAATTCTTCCATTACAAGCCCGTCTTCTTCACCTACTATTTCGCGTACGGCCTCATGAAAGTTTGGATCGAATGGTTTGCCCAGGGCTTCGATTTTCTTCACACCCAGTTCCATTAAAACTTTATCTAGTTTTTGAAGCGTGCCCTCAATCCCTTTGAGCCAATTTTCATCCACACCGCTTGGTGCGTGACGCAGGCCCTGTTCTAAGGTATCCAAAGTTGGTAATAATTTTACGATAGTCACTTCTTTAGCAAAATCCAGAATCTCGGCTTGCTTGGCTTCTTCGCGCTTTTTATAATTTTCGAAATCTGCCTGAGATCTTTGCCAGCCGGCTAAATTAGTTCTTGCCTCTTCTTGCGCTTCCGCAAGCTGCCTAGACACATCGCTGTCTTCAAATTCTAAAGCCTCTTGGTTGTTATTATCGTCGTTCATTTATCTAATCATAGTTACTAATAATATTGTAGCTCCGCCGCCGCCCAAAAACTTAGTAATATATTCCATCAAAGAAATATTTTTCGGGTACTTCATGCTTTTTGGGCCAATCAAGCCAATCACACCTTTTTTACCAGAAGGTAAACTGACTCCCGATACTATCATCGAATAGTCACTGCCTTTAGATAGCGTAAGCTCTTTGCCAATAAAGGTCTGTGGTTCCTTATCAGAATAATCTGTCATGATCTGTTCGGCATACTCATCTAAGTCATCGAAGAATTTAGCGATCTCTTTGGCGTCTTCGGCCGGTAGCTGATCGTTCTGCAGAATATTAGAAATACCAACCGTAGAAACCTCTTCTGGAAGGATCGCAAATGAAGCCTGAGAAGAATGAGACGCTAATATTTTTGCCAAGCGACGTCCGATTTCTGCATTGACCGCTTGAAGCTTCACAATTTCTTGTCGCAGCGTCTGCTGCTCTTTCATAGACAGTTGTACATGATCCATAAGCTGGTTCACGAAATAGCGGAAACCTTCATCAGTAGGAATGCGTCCGCTAGAAGTATGAGGGTGCTTGATCAGCCCCGCTTCTTCCAGAGCCTGCATCTCGTTGCGCATAGTAGCCGCGCTAAGATTGAAATAACCTTTCTCGGTCAGCTCTTTAGAGGCAACAGGACGACCCGTTTCGGAATGCAGTTTTACAATGCATGCCAGAACTTTAGCCTGCCGTGGAGTGATTTCTACATGAGTACTCATCTATATATAGTTACAATAGTATTGACTCTTCCAATGTATAAGATAATTAGCACTCTGTCAAGAGGAGTGATAATTATTTATCCACCAATCCCCCTGCTTTTCCATGCTAAAATAGTAGTACTACCCCCAAGGAGGTTTTATGGCACAAGCAGCCAGAAAGATTATTTTAGTTATCCAGGTTTCAGAACAATATTCTCATTTGTTTGAACAAGCGAAAAATGTGCAGGTAGGTGAAACTATTCAAATTACTGATCATACCAATAATGGTGTATATCCATTAGGCTTTTTTAGAGCCGATTTAGTGACAAAAAACCCGCAAGAAATAATCATATCAGCAACAAAATAGTGTAAGCCCTGTTCGATCAATTTTAGCGGACAGGGCTATTTCATTTTTATTGACACCAACCCACGTTCTTCTATACTAAACATACGTCCCAAAATCCCAGTATGAAAAAGTTTTTTCTCTATTTATTTACATTTCTGATCGGAGCCGGCGTTATTATTGCTGGTCTATATTTTTATGCGAAAAGCCAGGGGGGTAATTTAGCAAACTTAGATTTTGGTGGCCATGCCATCGAATCAAGCAATGTCATAAAAAATACAGAAACCGAACCAACATATGTCAACGTAGGCAAAGCACCAGACTTAACCGGCGCAACACAATGGTATAATACCGAACCTATTGCCCTGCCTGCACTGCAAGGAAAAGTTGTCCTCATTCATTTCTGGACTTATTCTTCTATCACTTCTATCCGTGCACTCCCCGCACTCTCTAAATGGTATACCACATACAAAGACCAGGGTTTAGAAGTGATTGGAATTCATACCCCGCAATACGCATTCGAAAAAGTAAGCAGTAATTTAGAAACCGCTATTAGCAGATATCACATACCGTACCCAATTGCTCAGGATAACAACTATAAAATTTGGTCGGCTTATGGTAATCAATTTTGGCCATCTTTGTATTTAGTAGATAAAAATGGAGACATTGTGTACACCTATTTGGGAGATGGCGGTTATAAAAAAACTGAGCAAGCAATTCGTACAGTACTCGGACTAGAAGGAAATTTTGAAGCTCCTCCCTCCCCAGAGTCTACCCAGGGAGTAACACCAGATCTTTATTTAGGACTGACACGATTAAAAAATTTCGGTGGCGCAGAAACACCCTCAGAGCAGGAACAAATCTTTG
>CAYVGX010000006.1:0-12563 GCA_964451015.1 uncultured Candidatus Saccharibacteria bacterium
GACCATCGTAGAACTTAAGCTTATTAAGCATTTCGTCATTCCATAAACCTCGTTCCTTAAGATCTTTTACCAAATAATGATTTACTACAATGAAGTCACCGGAGATATTGGACTTTACATAAATGTTTTTATAAATTGGTTCGATAGTTGGAATACTGCCAGCGATATTAGAAATAGTCGCTGTCGGCGCCATTGCCATACAATTAGAATTGCGCATACCGTATTCTTTGATAGCATTGCGCACTACACTCCAATCCATAGTTTCGGTGCGATCCACTGGAATAGTTGTACCACGTTCTTTTTCTAACAGAGCAATCGTGTCGATAGGCAAAATACCACGATCCCACTTACTGCCTCGGAAACTAGCATAACTACCTCGTTCTTTCGCTAGTTGAGTGGAAGCATAAATAGCATAGTAGCTAATCACTTCCTGGCTACGATCTGCAAATTGCACCATTTCTTCGCTGGCAAAATTGATACCCATTTGGTACAGCGCGTCCTGAAAACCCATCACTCCAAGACCCACAGGACGGTGCTTTAAGTTAGAATACTTGCCTTCAACAGTAGGATAGAAGTTTAAGTCGATTACGTTATCCAGCATACGCATAGCAGTCGTAACAGTGTATTGAATTTTTTCTACATCGAACTGGCCGTTACGGATATGGCGGGACAAGTTGACAGAGCCCAAGTTACAGACCGCAGTCTCTTCTGCTGTAGTATTCAAAGTAATTTCCGTACATAAGTTGGAATTATGCACCACACCAACGTGATCCTGCGGAGAGCGAATATTGGAAGGGTCTTTAAAAGTGATCCATGGATGACCTGTTTCGAACAACATAGTGAGCATTTTCTTCCATAGATCTTTGGCTGGCATTTGACGGAACAAGCGGAGCTCGCCGTTCAAACCTTTTTGTTCGTAAGCCTCATAGCGCTTCTTAAATTCTTGCCCATACAGTTCGTGCAATTCTGGGACTTCATCTGGGGAGAACAACGACCACATGCCATCTTGTTTAACGCGCTCCATGAATAAATCAGGCACCCAGTTAGCAGTGTTCATGTCGTGAGTACGACGGCGTTCGTCGCCAGTGTTTTTGCGAAGTTCTAAGAAATCTTCGATATCCCAATGCCAGGTTTCTAAATAAGCACAGGTGGCACCACGACGGCGTCCGCTGCGATTAATAGCTACAGTTGTATCATTGGCAATTTTTAAGAAAGGGATCACGCCCTGACTTTCTATACCGGTACGCTTAATTAAAGCACCCGTGCCCCGCAGTTTAGTCCAGTCGTTAGCCACACCTCCTGCCCATTTGGACATTTGGGCGTTATCGCCAATACACTTAAAGATATTATCTAAATCATCTTCAATGGTAGTAAGATAGCAAGAAGACAATTGCGGGTGAATCGTACCAGCATGGAAAAGAGTCGGTGAAGAAGGTACAAAATGCAAGGTAGACATAATGCGGTAAAATTCTACAGCGCGAGCTTCTTTGTCTTTTTCATCCATTGCCACACCCATAGCGACACGCATCCAAAACATCTGAGGAGTTTCCAAAATATGTTTATTTTCTGGATTGCGAGTGAAATAGCGATCTTGCAAAGTTTGTACACCTAAATAAGTAAACAAGTTATCGCGATCCAAAACTAATTCGGAAGCCAAGTATTCCAAATTAAAAGTAAGCATGCGCGGATCAAGACGACCAATAGCCACGGCTTCCCCGATGCGGTCGATGAATGCTTTGCGCATCTGTTGTTCTACATCTGCTTTAAAATCTAAATCATGTCCAATAACTTCTTTGTATAACTGATTGTTTAGCAAGCGGGCAGCGATAAACGAATAGGCAGGATCTCTTTCTATAAAAGAGCGCAACACCATGATCATAGCGCGTTCAATTTCTGAGGTGGTAATATCTTCGTATAATTCCAAGCGCACCTGACTCACAACCATCGGTACGTCTATATCTGCTGCGTAGTCTCCCAAGATTGCTTCCAAGCTTTTCGTTAGTTTATCTACAGAAAAGGCTTCTTTGCGGCCATCGCGCTTAGTCACCATGAATTCCTGTGTTTCAATTTTTTGTAATACCTCTGCCTTCTTTTCTTCACGCTCTTTAGTATGCTCGTAGCGGTAAATGATATAGGCCTTAGCAACGTCGAATAGGCCTTTTTCCATCAATTTCTTTTCTACAGAATTTTGTACATCTTCCACACCAGGAACACGATCGCTGAAATTAGCATCTAAATCTTCTATGACTAATTTTGCCAGTTCTCGAGTCAATGTATGATTAGTTTTAAAATTTACTTCTACATATGCCTTAGCAATAGCAATTTCAATTTTTGCTGGATCGAAATCAACAATTTCTCCGCTACGCTTTTTGATTTGAAGGAGGTTGGTTTGGGTCATGATTTTTCTTTTAATTTCTTGATAAATTATTTTTTTAAACTGTTAAATAAAGAGTGATAATGCAGTAAAACTTTTATATGTGCGCCACATACTAGGCGAAGTTGAGTTCTGAAAAGGCACAGCGAATGAAGAACAGAAACTTCAACGACATAGTTGGCCAAAGATGGAAGTTTTGCTCATAGCTTCAATATCGCTTCTTTAAACTTCTCTATATCTTCGAACTGCCTATACACGCTCGCAAACCGAATATAAGCTACTTTATCTACTTTGCGAATAACCTTCATAATAATTTCACCGATGTCACCACTCTCTATTTCTGAATTGCAAGATTTTTTTTGAATTTCCTGTTCAATCTCAGAAATAACCTTACGAAAAGTATTATCCGTGATATCCCGCTTTTCGAACGCCCGCCTAAGACCGCGTTCGAGCTTATCCCTCACGTACGGCTGGCGGCTACCGTCCCGTTTAGTAACAGTAAGATCTAAAATTTCTAACTGCTCATATGTAGAGAACCGAAAATTACATTTCTCACATTCTCTGCGCCGCCGGATAGCGCCGGCTTCTTCGACAGGCCTAGAATCCACCACTTTGGTATCTATATTAAGACACTTGGGGCATTTCATGTATTGTTTGATTTCTTTTTAGATATATAAGAACTTCAGTTTTGAAGTTCTTAAAACACAGGATATTGTGTGTCTATATAAATTATACCGCTATATATTGTGTTTCCCTAATATCAGTATTTTTTTATTTTTTCTTAAAAATGAAGTACTTTTTATTTCGATGATAATACAAAGTCCTCTCTTATCCACACATAAAAAGCCTCTTGCGCTATGTCGCACAATAAGCAAAATGATACTTATAAATAATAGCTAGACAGTAGAAACAAATTGTTTATGATCAATCAGGCACTACTGAGTCTTTTAAGACCACGTATTCAATTTAACCAAACTTTTCAGATTGCTTGCCCCAATTATACTAAAAATTATAACGGCAAAACCTATCAATACGACTACTTAGGATTACATCGAATGAAAATTGATTTAATCAAACGTAAATACTGGTGTCCTAAATGTCGAGTATCAGGAAGTCTCGATAATTTACCAATAAAACTTAAAAGCTAGCGTATAATGACCGACTAATACATTTATACTCGCGTAACTACTCAATGTAAGTTGCGCTCTTTTTATAACGATTGGTAATCATAGTAAATAATCTTATATAGAATACTAAAAATGAACAATCACCGAGCCTGCATATTTTTTACGATGTAAAAGATCCGGTTATTAAATCAATAATGACCACAGGAGGAGCAATTCATGTGACTACTAAATACCTTAATTAAAAGAGAGTCACGCTTGACTCTCTTTTTTATTTAAATAACAGATTGAATCCTTTTGCCTTTTCCAAACATATCGATAATTTCCAAGCTGTGGGCTAAAATCCGCGCGCTCGCCTCTTTGGAAGCATAGGCCATGTGCGGCGTTATAAATACATTGGGCATTTTTGCCATAGCTTTTTCCGCGGC
This sequence comes from uncultured Candidatus Saccharibacteria bacterium, assembly GCA_964451015.1. GTDB lineage: Bacteria > Patescibacteriota > Doudnabacteria > UBA920 > UBA920 > UBA920. The sequence goes on from CAYVGX010000006.1 coordinate 3,927, forward strand.
AATAATACGCTTTACTTGAGGAGAAGTTTTCTGATTATGAGAAATTATTTCTAACTCGTGATCGAATACATCGGTAAGATAGCCCGATAATTGTTTATTTTTTAAGGCTTTTAACAACGCTTCGCTATCCACAATACTGCCCCGCGCAGTGTTAATCAATACGGGGCGCTTCTTAGCTTGCGCCATTAAAGTGCGGTTGATAATTTTTGCAGTCATTGGAGTAGCGGGAATATGCAGAGAAATGATGTCGGAACGCTCAAAAATCGCCTTCATATTCATGTACTTCAAACCATATTTTTTTACCAATGTCTGATTCTTCTTAAAATCGAATCCAACGATCTGCATGCCGAAACCATGGGCAATTTGGGCCACATGCGCGCCGATCGCGCCTGTACCAACAATACCAATAGTCTTGCCAGCCAGTTCCATACCCACGAAATCCGAACTTCGGAAATCCAAGCGCTTACCTATAGTTAAACTGTCCGGAATTTGGCGGTAAAAATCTAACAATAATCCAAAAACAAACTCGGCTACTGCTGTTGCGTTGAGCCCCGGGCAATTCACTACAGTGATCTTACGGGAGCGGCACGCTGCTAAATCGATATGATCCACGCCAGTGGTACGAGTAACAATTAACTTTACCGAGGGCATCTTCTGCAGTACTGCTTCGGTCACCGGACAGCTCGTATGAATGGAGACCACTTCGGTTCCCAGGGAGGGTACATTTTTAGCAGATAAAGGCTTGTTCGAAAAAGTGGATTTAAGATGCGGGTAATACTTTTTCACCCACTGCTTTTCTTCATTGGTTAATTCATAAAATGTGGTTTGCATATTATTTTATATTAATATTCCAGATGCGCTCATACTAATAGTATCGTCTCTTATAATTATATCTCAGATAATTTGGAAGTCCTACGCAACTTCCACCTATCTTATGATACACAGTCTATTCCTTAATGCATACTAATAAATCCGAGACATTTGAGCCTGTCACACCCGTCATGATGGCCGCATTAATATCAAGAAGGGTGGCATATTCGTCATGATTTTCAAGCGCAGTGCGCAAATCCAAGTGGCGCTGCTTGACCTGTACCATACTAGATGCATCTACCAATGCTCCAGCGACATCGCTGTTATCGCGCCCGTCAGAAGCCAAAGCTGCAAAGACCACGCCTTCGGGAATGTGCATAAGCGCGGCAAGTCCCATCTCCTGGTTTCTACCTCCTGCTCCGTGCTTGTGGTTTTCTATGGTTACAACGCTTTCCCCGCCGGCAATAAGGCATTGTCCTGGCTTTACTGCGTCAAGCAGTTCTTTAGCCACCTGTTTGGCTTCGCCCGAAAAATTACTCGACCACACTTTAGGCCGAAGCCCAAGATCGCGTGCTTTATGTTCCATAGCTTCTAGCGCATTTTTATTACTGCAAAACAAAATATTCTCGACATGCTCGAAATACTTTTTTTCTTTTGGTGTTTCTATAAAACCGCATTTGTCTATATTGCATTTCTGCAAAATCTTATACTTATTCATTATCGCCATAGCATCGCTGACTGTCGTCGCATCTTTTACGGTAGGCCCGCTGGCTACCATACTAATATCATCGCCCGGCACGTCACTAAAAATTAAGCTAATTACCCTGGCTGGGTAGGCAAGTTTAGCCAAGCCTCCTCCCTTGATTTGACTGAAATGCTTGCGCGCTGTATTCATTTCTCCAATATCCGCACCGCTTGCCATTAATGCCTGAGTGATACTGCGCTCTTCTTCGATTGAAATCACTTGCGGACTGGTCATCAAACTACTTCCACCGCCGCCGATAATGCATATAACTAAGTCTTGCTCAGTCAGATTGTTGAGCATGGTTATAATGTCGTTAGTCGCGTGCACATTTGCTCCTGTGGGCAAGGGGTGAGTACCGACCCGGCTCACAATCTTTTTCAGATCTGCTGGCACAATATCTATCACAATCCCCCCATCCAACCGGTCCAGCATCGCCGCCTCGATTCCTAAAGCTGCTTTACTCGCCATCTTCCCCGCACCTACTACGACTACCTTTTTATAGTCGCGCACATCGTACTTCTTATTGTTGATATAAAGTGCATCTTCTTTTTTATCGTAAAAAAAACGCTCGCGCATTAAATTATCGGTATCAATAGCAGTAAGGCCTGCCTCCAAAATGCGCAATACCTGCTTGCGACTGGAAGATGTTGCTAAATGTTCGTAATTCTTAATTATCATTGAGAAGTTTTAAAAAGTTGCCAAACGGCTACACCCACAACAACCAGCAAAACAAATCCTGCACCCGCAAAGAAAACCGGCGAAGCAAAAAACGAATCGCTATTAGCATCTTCTCCCGGCAAGCGATACTGTTCGGTATCTAAAATTAAACGCTGACCTTGAGCAGATTGTGGTAATTGTTGGGCGAGTTGTATCATCACTATTATTATACCGCAGTTTCTGTAGGTGTCTTGGCAGTGCTTTTACGCCATACCGCAATTGCAATTACCACGACGAGCGCAGCGAGCAAAACCCACACCCATGGGAAAGAATGCTTCGCATCAGGCGCATTGCCAGAAGTAGAAACTTCCTGGCCAGTCTGTTGATCGATTACCGAAGGTGTCGTTTCGAAAGATCCATCTTGGATATTGCCGGTATAATTCGGTTTTGTACCGACTGGTGGGGCAGATAAAGGTTCATTCTGCGGCATACTTCCTTTCGGCACAGCGGCCGCTGCAAAAAGAGTATTCATAAAAAGAAATTTAATTAATCACTGGTCCAGCTGATTTGCTGATAACCCGAAGTCGCTAAGGGAAAACTAGGCGGCGGAGCGTACAGCAAGTTACTGTCATATGTAGTGGAAGTGTTTTGATAGCCGGAAGTAGTTTGTCCCGAGCCGTTCACCCAGCTCCACGTCCAAGTGCCATAGCTGGCAATAGCACCATAAATAGTAATTGTGTCTTTGATATTTCCAGAAAAGTTATAAAATTGCGCACTACCGTTTTGCGCCACCATCGCAGCATCAACTTCAAGATTATCGGGCGCATAATAACTAATTAAAACATCTTTTTGGGCAACCAACCCGAGCGATACCGTTCCATCCTTTACAGTATACGTAATATCATTAGGAATAATAATGCTTGGCGCTGTGGAAGCATTATAAGGAAGTTTTGCTGCTGCCACCATAACACGCCCGCTTACTATCCCCTCCACCCAGGTCCGGTCTTCCACATACATTACACCATTGGAAGGAAGGGCTTGGGTAAACTGCAGACTTCGGCTGTTATAATCTAAATCTTCCGGATGAGATACGCCATTCACATCATAACCAGTAGCATGTGAACGAAGCGAGGTCACCTTATAAACTGATACCGTATTGTTATTATTGAACACTAAAGAGTAACCCTGCGCATTAGATGGTGAAAGATAAATACCCCCGCTCTGTGCAGTTGTTTTTAAAGAAGCAAAATCTGCCGTGATAGATGAAAAGTCTACATTCGGTACAGGATACTGCCAGGAATTTTTTGTTGACTGCGCAGCGCTTCCCCACACGCCAGCTTTGGTTTGTGCAGGACTACACCCATGATACGTCTGACAGGTATACGTTGTTTTAGAAGACGTGATAGGTGCGTTACCGCTGCCGTCAAAATGAATGCCACCATTGGCGTGCATTTCGCCGCTCACAGATTCTGTATTTCCTACCCATACATCGCCATTGGTAAGAAATGCATACTTAGCCAGGGAAGGAATACCATACCGCGTGGTAATAGTACGCTTCGTAGCAGGGTTTTTGCTCGAATACCCGATCGACTTGATGGTTACGATAGTCGAGCCTACTGCCGGAGCAGTGATCTGCAGGCAGTACTTTCCAATTTCATCATTTGTATCTTTGTCGATATACGTATGCGGATAACACGCAACCCCGAAATCGTTTTGCATGCTTGGTGCTGCACCAGTGCCATCCTGAAAATCCGTTGGGTAATGTGCCAGTCGCCATTGATAGTAATTCACTCCTGCTTCTGAAATATGAAAAGCCTGTTCCCTATTAACGCTTGAGCGCAAGATGCGAAACTGCATCGCGGCATTGGCAAGCACGGTTAACACTACAGTAGAAAAAATGAAGATAATGACTACCTCTAATACAATAACACTGCCTTGTTGTGAATATTTGTTCATACTTAATCGCCTAAATTGGTTTTAATGCTCCGAATACTGCTTCCACCAGTAACACTGTATGTGGTATTTTTTGTCGATGCTTTGTTATAAATAGTTAAGTTCAATTTTACAAAAGTGACCTGAGTTACATTAACTGGCTGGGTAAGGGCATTTCCCGTAGTACCGTCATAATTTTCGTTGTAGTAATAGAAGATGGGATTACTTCCGTTGGCTACATTATTTTGCACTACGCGAGAAACTTCGTTGGCAGTATTGTAAGTGACAGGACTCCCGCTAGGCTGAACTTCGCCTCTATACAATGCGCCATTTTGCACATAATAGCGGACGCGTTCGATATCGGTATCATTATCAACATTACTGAAGAAAATAATCTGCTGGTTATCTGCTGTGTTAAGAGGATATGCCCCGCTGTCGCTGTATTCTGCATTGCGTAGCTCTTGATTAAGCCGCAAGCTCACCCGGCGGGCCTGATCGGTATCGGCAAGCGACGTGCCTTGGCGGGTACCCTGTACTAATACGCCGGACACGAGTGCAATCAACCCCACCGAAATCAAACCAAAAATCCCGATCACTACAACCATTTCGATAATCGTAAATCCTTTTTGACTGGCGCGGACTGTTATGGAGTCATTAACACTTCCCATATTTGATTGCCGTTAATATTCAAATTTGAATCCGTATGATTTTGATATCCTGGTAGCGAGACAACCAACGTCCAACCGGTGCCTGCGGTCAAGCTAGGAAACATGGTTTGTCCGGGAGAAAAACATCCTGCCACATAGTTGATATTAATATTGCTGAGTACTGGAGTGCGACTTGAGGCAGTAGTAGACAAAAATGCTTTATACCGGATATAGCGATTATTATCATGCACACTATTTAGAGATGTACCCGGTACAGTATAATAGGTTGCAGCAGTACCGTCTGGACCTATGTAATTCCATGTTGCATTATCATTGTTAGTGGCGATCTGGAATCTTAGTGTTGTACCAGAGCTCTGAGAGGTCGGGTTCCAGCTAATAGTAGTAAAATTACTGCTTCCGCCTGTATCGAAAGAAGAAGATTCCAAAGTGCCCGGGGTTTGGTAGTTATTACCCTGTTTACGTAGACGCACACCTGTGGGAGTGGTGGCAACATCGATATTACCATTGTCTGCAAAATATCTATTGGTCGTGCTGTAATTAGCCTGGCCCGAACCGCCGGTCCAGCTGATCTGCTGCCATACATTTCCACCAGTCGTTCCATAATAGTCTCCTACTGCATTTTTATACAACCGCGCCGAAGCGCCTTCTAAAGCAGCACCAGTTGCCGCATCTTTTACAATTACTAATAAACTATTGGTAGAAGAAGGTCCTAATATTAAACTGAAGATCTGATTGCTTCCAGGAAGTACCTGAATTTCCTGAATCGGCGAAGTACCATACACCATATTAGACTGGCCGGTTAACATAGTCGGTGTATACGTATCCCCCCGGATATTGGTTAGAGCCACCTGCCCATTGCTGGACGTATGGTTCTGATCGTATTCGTACACATTAGGAGTGGTACCAATAAGATTGTCACCGTGCACATTTAAATTAACATTGTTCACGTTTTGACATGATTGATTGAGCGTACGGATAGTTAAGTTGCCGGGAATATCAATAGTAAAACTGAGCTGCGTCACCTGGCCGTTAGACACAGTAGCGTCAGGTTTCACCGGATTCGGATTCTGCACTGTAATCGGATATGTCTGACTACTCACATAGCCATTTTTACTCACCACAATATTGTAGCGATTAGCTCCGCTGGGCAAACCTACTTCTATCCAGTTGCCATTAGCATCAGTTTGTCTGTCCAAAATAATCGACGGCGAAACGCCCACCGAAGCAATATGCACGTTCGCATCAGAAATCGGCTGCCCTGCCGCATCAAACACACGAACAGATAACGCGCCTGCATTATTCAAACCTTCCAATCCTTGCGGTGACACTGACGTAAGAAAAGTAGTGATGGCTCCGGTAGAAACTTTTTCAATTTTCATCTTCACCTGCTTGTAATCGTTAGGCGAAGGGTCTGTCCCCCCTGCAATCGTCCCGTCTGCGCTATCGTCTACATACGTAACTTCGTAATAGATTTTATACTGCTTGCCTTCAATAGTTGAAGTGAAAGCGTTGTTATAATCGGGCAAGGTACCATTAGGGTTTCCATTCACTGTACCCACATCACTGTAAGGTAAATTGCGCACGATCTCGAGATACTGGGAAGACAGCGACGTTAATACCGTTTGCTCCCGAGCAGCCCGAGTGGCACGAGACAACAGATTATACGATCCCAGCATACCCAAAAGCAGTATCGATAAAATACCAATACCAATTACCACCTCAAGCAAGGTGAATCCATTTTGCATGCTGTATTTTTGTTTCATCCCTATATACAGTTTAGAGATCTGGCACGAGAGCTTTCTGCTTATAGAATAGCATTTTTTACGGTTTTTGATAATTTTTTAATAATCAGACATTGAAAAATCTGCCAGGTCCTGCTATAATTGCTCAGTAATCTGAAAACAGGTTACATCAATTGCATATTCGGGAGTAGCTCAGCGGTAGAGCTATCGGCTGTTAACCGATCGGTCCTGGGTTCGAATCCCAGCTCCCGAGCCATAATAAAAGTTCCATCTAAAGATGGAACTTTTATTATTACAAGGACGGGATTCGAACGGGTTGAAGTGAGGCAAGTATTTTTCTGCAGAAAAATGCGCAGGCAAACGATCTACAAACAGCTGGGGGCTGTTTGGAGCAACCCTGGGCAACGAGCCGAGCAGTAGCGAGGCGAGGCGGGAATCCCAGCTCCCGAATTAAAACACTCGCGCTAGCGAGTGTTTTTTGTTAGACTATTTTTATAGAGTAGTCTTCTATTAAATTGAATGATCTCCCATTCGTGGTAGCGCTCACTAGCAATGAGTTGGAAGGTTACTCAAGCTTTACAAAATAATTTAGAATATATGACTAACAAAGAATTTTTCCTAGCAACTGTTAAAGAAGAGGCGCCAAAATTTCGCATAGCGATAGAAGCTTTATCGGAAGATCAAAACGCTTATAAAGTCCACGACAGGGCAAGAGAGGCCGGAAACATTGCTTCGCAGTTAGCACTTCAATGGAAAGCTATTTCTGGGATTATCAAAAACGGAGCGCCAGATTTTAACCCGCATGACATGGAGAATCAAACAAAAGAATCTATGCTGGCGCATTTTGATGAAGGTGCAACCAATCTTTTAAATGATATTCAATTAGTTTCTGAGGCAGAATGGGAAAATGCTGATGCCGCTATGGGCGAAATGTGGGTAGCAAAAAAATACATCATGGCGTGGGGATTTTTGTTTGACGCTATTCACCACCGTGGTCAACTGACTACCTACCTTAGGGCAATGGGTGCAAAGGTTCCACCAATTTATGGACCATCTGCGGATTCAGCGAATTGATAACTACCCAACCGAATCGTACGCCAATGACTGAAAAGTGGTATACTATACCTAGGATTAGTAAAATAAAAATATGATAATCAAAAAAGAAACTTTGCACGAAATAGCTAAAATTTTGGTGGGAATTGTGACTGCCGATGCACTAACGGGGTTATGGCTCCTGGCTACGGAGACAATGCCAGTTAACTATTTTGGTGTTAGTGTTAGTGAGACAACAATAATACTTGGAATACTCTTTGATATCATCTTAATTCTATTTTTGAGTTATTATGCTTGGCGTTGGAATTTAAAACAACACTCCGAAGAAGAGCATTGGTTTCATCGTTTCATTGGGTTAATCTTTGCTATTGTTGCGATTGCGCATGTTTTGAGATTGTTATTTGGATGGCCTTTGGTCATAGGTGGGTGGTCTGTACCTTATTGGCTAAGTGGTCTCGGGGCAATTATTACAGGTTTCTTAGCTTTCTTCAGTTTTTATCTTACTAGAAACACCAAATAGTAAAACAAAAAGTGTTGCAAAAAAGAACATTTGAATCTGGATTTACATTAATCGAGGTCATAGTGGCCATCGGTGTTTTTACAATTATTCTGTCAGGCGTGTATGGCTCATATAATGCTTTAGTTAAGGCCACTCGAGGTGCGCGCGAACAAAATGTCTTGTCATCTTTATCTTCCCAGTATTTAGAAGTGGTGCGTAACATGCCATATGACAATATTGGTACCCAAAATGGTAGCCCGAACGGAGTACTGGCTGATGCAACTAGTCCTGTTGTGACAACTATTGAAGGACAGGTTTATCATATGTATTATGAGGTGACCTATATAGATGATCCAGCTGATGGCACTATTTTGGCTGGAACAGACACCGCCCCGAATGATTACAAGCAAGTGAAGCTTGCTATTAAAAAGTTGTCTACAAATCACATTACAACTTTTATTACATCAGTTTCACCACAAGGGTTGGAGGGCTTAAACAACGCTGGTGCATTGTATTTGCGAGCCATAGATG
>CAYVGX010000007.1:0-1711 GCA_964451015.1 uncultured Candidatus Saccharibacteria bacterium
TTGGTGACAACAAAAACCACGCCAACCCATTTAATAAAAATTAACCGTATCATCTATTGTCCTTTTTTGAATCTAAAATAAGCTTATCCACATGGTAGATTTCATGATTAAATCGTCCGGAGTGCAGGAAACAGATCGTGACAGATGTAAAATTCTATTAGAGAATAAACTCTTGCACCGACTTAGTACAGCATTGTCTCCGCAAGATTCACGGTACGAGATGTATTGTGAAATTGCCGACTTACTTCTTCGGGGAGGTAGGCTGGAAAACTATTACTCGTTTAGCGGCGGTAATAATTGGAGTTACCAAATAGTTCATCCCAACGTCACACTCTTTGTAAAAGGAGGGGTCAGAGGTATGAGCATAGAAAAGTCCGAATAATTATCGCAGGCGCAAATACCATACCACAACATGATTTCACACTTTAACTGGGGGAGGGACTGTAAATCCCTCCCCTCTATTATCCTAAGTCGAAAGATATGGATGCTTACAAGGCCATCGAAAGGTGGTGCAAGCCATTGCAAGGCAAGCAATATTGCAAAAAACTCAAATTTCAATATATGATTGATATAGAAATGTTGACCGTACAAGGAGGCTCTTTCCTCATGGGAGACAAACACAAGGTTATTGTGTCAGATTTTCTAATTGGCAAATTCCCTGTCACCCAAGCTCAATGGAAAGCGGTGATGAACGGAGAAAACCCTTCCTATTTTCAAGGAGATAACCTTCCAGTGGAACAGGTTTCTTGGAACGACGTCACCCAAAAATTCCTGCCCAAATTGCGTAAAATAACTGGCCTTCAATACCGCTTACCCACGGAAGCAGAATGGGAATACGCGGCGCGTGGCGGAAATAAACCGGGCGGCTACAAATATGCCGGCAGCGACCGACTAAAAGATGTGGGCTGGTTCACTGAAAACAGCGACGGCGGTACGAAGCCGGTTGGACTGAGGTCAGCTAATCGGTTGGGTATATATGATATGAGCGGTAATGTTTGGGAATGGTGCGAGGATGATTGGCATGATAATTATGACAAAGTACCGAGCGACGGCCGAGCCTGGATTGATTCGCCAGATCGGAGTATAGGACGTGTGTTTCGCGGTGGCGGCTGGGACGACGATGCGCAGTACTGCTGCGTAGCATACCGCAACTACTGGCTACTGGACGAGCGCCGTGACTATATCGGCTTCCGCCTAGCCCTTTCTTCTAAATAATTCCAAACATTTAATTTTATATATCATGAAAGAAAACATTGAATGTCCTTACTGCATGGGCGCAGGTGTGAGCTGGGACACAGGGGACACTTGCAATCTCTGCAAAGGCTCTGGTAAAGTCTCACCCACACAGATCACATTCCCTACACTCAATACCCAAGCAACCCTCTCGTCTAAAGATACATCTTGCGAGCACGGTACCTGTGATGGCTCCGGAGTCATACTCGACTGGGGTGTACCACATACTTGCAGTTGCGAAGCAGGCCAAATTCTCAATCAATTAAGGCGATAACATCATGGGACAAAAAACAGTGTGGGTCGGTACGGTAACAGAAAAGCCTATCGACCAAAATTATACCACCATCATCGCGCAAAGCAAAGACGCCGATGTGGTAAAGGACGCAATGGTAACCCTCGCCCGTCAAGATGGCGCCTTCACTCGCGCAGAGAAAGGTGAGGTGCTGGTGAGTAGAGACAAGATTTACGAGATGTTTCC
>CAYVGX010000007.1:1811-12244 GCA_964451015.1 uncultured Candidatus Saccharibacteria bacterium
TTTTTTATCTGCTGTGCGATGTAATATCGTGCAGTAGAAATCGTACACAGGTAATAAAGCTAACTGTGTGCGCCAGATTCCATGCCTACTCACAGGCTCTGAGAATCATTTACGGAATATGTGAGTTGCTATACTAACACCATTAAATATTAATTATGCCTAAATATTTCATAACCTACATGCATGAAAATGGATATAATAATTGTGGAATACAATTGACTAATCCTATCACAAGCATGGAGGATATAAGCATAATTAAAGACCATATAAAGAAGATAAGGCCCACTATAAAAGGGCCAATTGCTATACTATATTGGACTCGATTTGAAGTTGAGGACCCAAAAGAAGATAAAGAAAACAAAACATAGTGAATAATAAAGAAGTTAGATGCTTTAAATGTGGAGGAATTATGAAAGAAGGTGTAGCATTAGAAAATACATTAATATCCTCCGATGACTTTGGAAACGATGCAGGTACTAGAGGTACAACACAGTCAAGAATCGGCCCTGCAAAAATAATAAAAGTCTACAAGTGTTCTACTTGCGGACACTCATTCAAAAAATAATCAAGAAACAAACACACCCATTGTTTTACTGGGGTCTAGTCAAAAGAGATTGGGCTCCAGTATTTAAATTAGGGGATATGGTGAAAATGGTAAACACGCTGGTCTTAGGAGCCAGTGCGCAAGCTTACGGGTTCGAGTCCCGTTGTCCCCACCATCTTTTAACTAAAATCTTTCAAAATGAAAATTTTATCCAAATCATTCTGGTTCCACATTTTTGCCTCCCCTTTTATGGGGGCGAGCACAGTATTAATTTTACTGCTATCACAGTTTAAAGACATGATGATTGAAACCGGCGTTTGGGACATCTTTTTTCCCTTTTGTGTAGTCGCAGGATTCTGTCTTGCAGCGCACACATTCTTCAAAACCGAGCAGCTCAATACACCAATGAAAGTATTGTTGTTACTTGGTGGATGGTCACTCTGTGCATACTTAGTATCAACATCCTTAAATCGACTTATGGCCAGTACAGATATACTGGAAATAATAGGTGCACACTTACTGATATTACTGCTCGTACTGTGGCCCTTTATTACCGAAATATTTGTTGAAAAATCAGAAGACGAGATCTTAAATGACCAGGATGAAATGCTCTTACGTGCCGATTATAGAGCAAGAGTGATCTTCTCTTACTGGATCAAATTATTGAAACTCATAATTCAATAATATGGAAATAGAAGACGAAGCAATCAAAGTACACTGCATGTGCTGTCATATTGGTCAGCAGATAAAGAAGTTACGTACTAAGAGAAAGCTGTACCAGTATCAACTGGGAAAATTGACTGGGATACATCAAACCCATATCTCAGAGATCGAACGAACAGGTAGAGTGAGTGTAGTAACACTCGCAAGGATATTAGTGGCACTAGATGCCAAAATATCCTTTGAATAATTATGGTATTGAGTCCCTCACAAGCAGCTCGTATTATTGGCCAAGAGTTTAAAGGCACTGTAGTTACAGTACTTAACTATGGTCTGCTGGTAAATATTGGAGACTTAATAGGACTAGTGCATATCAAAGACTTGTCGCATTCCCGAAGTGGTCAACACACCACATTTTACAGGAAAGGAGACAAGATTGATGTCGTAGTAACGAGAATTAATACTAAGAATGGAAAGATAGCACTATCTCACAAAATATTACTAGAGAATACTGTTGAGATCGAGCTGAATAAATACAATAAAGGGGATATAGTAACGGGATTATTAATTAATCCCAACACTGTTGAAATATCGAATGAAATTATAGGAATAATTCCTCAAAGGTATAAACATAACCTAGAAGTGAATAAACTCCATAATTTTGTTATTCTCGCAAAGAAAAACTATAAACTAATTCTCATTTTTCACACATATGCACAGAAAACGGATTAAAAACACGCCGGCAATACTCAAGAAAAACACCGCTTTTAAGACGGTATTCTACGCAGTAAAAAACGGCATTGTCGCTTTTGAAAATGCGCAGCGAGAGGTGAATGCTGCTGCTCAACGTTTAGCTTTTGCTAAAAAGGCAGATCCTGCTGAAGTGGCAAAAAGCTACGAAGAAACGCAAAAAGTGGCTGATGCGCTGAAAAAGGCAAAAGCGGACATTGAGAAAACGATTAAAGCTCGCGAGAAAGACCTCGCTGCGGCACAGGCAGTAGCTGAACAACAACAACAAAAGCTGGCCGCCGCAAGAAAAGCCTACAGCACTTACTTGGAAGTATCCAAAATTCCCGAGAAGAAATTTCTCCGGTGGGCTGTTTAAAATATCCCCGAAATGTTGTAAAACAGAGTAGGGGTCCTTTTAATTAAATGGAAGAAGAGACGAGAGAACTACTGAGAGTAATACAACTGGCTGCCCGAAGAAGAGGGTGGACACAAGAACAACTAGCTGTAGAAGCGGGTGTTTCAACAGCTACAATATCATTAGCCCGTTCTAGAAAAACTTTAACATTAAAAACTCTGTTAAAACTATGCAAGGCATTGGATCTAAAGGTTTCTATAAAGCCCTGCTAATTTGTTTACTTAGCTGCAGTAATACTCCAGACAACAGTAATACGATCAAAAAAGAATTTGATTTTGTAGCTAATGCTAGTAATATAACTTTATCACCAATTGATGTAAATATTAATTATCCTCGATATATCGAAGTAACATCGTTTAGGAAACAACTTAATACTATTCCATTAATAAGATGTTATGAGGATAATAGTGAACATTATATCGAGCCAAGCTCGATAATAAATATGGGTGTAACTAACATAAAAGGAAAGTTATATCCTGTCCTATATAATTCAACTTTTGGATTTGCTAAAATTATAACGGTTCGTAGGGACTGTTTGGAGGATCCATATAAAGTTTTCCTAGTAGAAGAATGATGTATATTTTCGAAAACCAACTTGCAGAAGTAAGATTGCTACCAACAGGGCATTATGCTTACAATTTGGTTAATAGTCCAGAAGAGCACGTAATAGACGCATCATTTTTCAATAGCAATTTTGTTCTAGTTGATATCAATCTCAACAGAGAGACAGTAGCAAAAAAATTGCAGAAGATGTCTCATCTTGTTAATACAGCCGCATCAACAGAATTGCTGGAAAAGTGGAGGACAAAAATAACTAATTGGAAAATATATTTAGAGAGTGCAAAAATGCTAGAAAATCCTGAAATGGAAGCCATTGTACTTTCCCAAATAAATGCAGAGATAAATACTATGTCGAAGCAAACAATCGCCCAAATAATAAAATAATACCTGCTCAAACTCCCCAGTGCCGTAGAAATCGCTTACTTCGTTATCGTCACTCTTTGGTATAGACAGTGATTTCGAATATTGCCTGGGGAACCGGTCCGGAAAATTGGCTTATAAGATTTCTGTCCTCTTATAACTGGGTTCGATACCCAGCCGGATCACTAACTTTTAAACATGCACAAAATGAAGACAATTGCATTTATTGTTATGGCAGTAACAACTGTATTTTTAGCATCAGTGTACTTAACTACTATTATTAGTCCAATAACAACTGAAACCATTGATCAGTTTGATTACTGGATGGCGCACATATTCGTTGCTGCAAATATTACTGCTTTTGTTGTTAATATCTGGGTACATGTCCAAAAAAGATTTAAAAATGCTGATGTATGGTTATTTATTGCCATACTAACAGTATCGTTTATAATTACTTTACATGTTACATTTGGAGCTTCATATTATACGATCTTTAAAAGAATAGGTTTTTCAACTTTAGGTACATCGGCTGGTCTCAGTACAGTAATCTTAATTCAAGCCTTATGTGATAAATACTGGTTTCGCAATATGATGGGATTACCACCACGCATCGGAGACAGTGTTAAGGTATGGCTAACAGCGCCAGAAGATACTCAAATATGTGTAACTGGAAAAGTTAAAGCCATTATTCATGATGGCGAGAAAAAACGTTATAAACTTACTGAGTGTACTCAAAGGCATTACAAAAAGCATGAATTATTAGATCAACAAACAATACCAGATACTGAGTTTGATGCAAATGATGTGCACTATATTTAACTCCGATGAACGAATATATTGTAGAAGTTGAAGGAAATTTAGATATAATAAAATTTTTTACAAACAATATTCCAGCTATAATACTAGAAATATTAAAAGAGGACTCTAACGCACTCAAAATTCATCTACATCTTGTTGAAATGCGAGATGAAGAAAAAGTAAGCGAGACCTCCATATTGATATTTGAGAGAATAAGTAATAACAATGTCATACATATATACTTAGATGAGATAACAGATCTTACATCTTCAACAACGATAGAGTATCTAAGATCTAACGTTCAGTTTCATGAAACATTGAAACAAGGATGTAACGTGCAAAGCTTGGAAATAAAAACAGACCAAGAAACTCATAAAGTATTTTAGAGCAAAGAGCATTGCTTTAAGGAGTGACATCCATGCTCAACGGGCCCATAGCTCAGTGGTTAGAGCTGCGGCCTCATAAGCCGATGGTCGGGGGTTCAAATCCCTCTGGGCCCACCAATAAAAGGTGTGAGTTTCTCCTAAAAGAAGGAGAACAAGTTTAATGCAATAGAGAAGCTGTAAAGTTTCTCTTATAATTATGAACGTGAGATTTGCAGTATATGTACTGCTTACGGCGTTAATAATATTTGGTAACACTGTATTAATGTACGTAGGGCTACTATTGATGGGAATAACTCTTATAATAGATGGAATATTAGAAGAAGACTATGAACAAATATTTATGGGAATATTTATACTGGCAATATTACTAACTTTTTGGGCTGATGTGTTAGAAAAAATGTACAATTGGACATGAAACTCTCTTACATATTTGCAGCAATATTGCTGCTCACTTGTGCAGGACTAATAATAAAGGAAACTAATAATTACTTTAAATTGGAACAGCAACCAAGTACAATAGTAGTACAAGACACTACAAAACTAGATCTGAAAAAACCAGATCTTAGCATCAGAAAAGTAATACCAAAA
The DNA here is from genome assembly GCA_964451015.1 of uncultured Candidatus Saccharibacteria bacterium. Taxonomy (GTDB): domain Bacteria; phylum Patescibacteriota; class Doudnabacteria; order UBA920; family UBA920; genus UBA920. Next base: position 6,853 of record CAYVGX010000007.1, read on the forward strand.
AAGAAAGCTCTGGGGTTTATCCAAGATTCAATATCAGTATCTCCAAAATTGTCTTGGGAAACTGAATATATGAGCTGGACATACGAGAATAATACATACGTGGGTATAACAAAGACTGAAATAATTAATAAGGATCCATATCTGATGGCAAAAAAGCTATCGGATTTTGAAGTTTCTGTCGATGTACAAGGCAGGAATTTTTACGAAGGAAGTTGGTCCTTTAACAAAATATTGATACACGGAAAGATGTCAGAAGGCTTTCGTGCCGCAAAACTTTTCGACGAGCTCTTTTACGAAGAGTGAGTCCCTCATACTTAATCATTTTTTCTTGGATCCTTAAATGGATCCGGCCCATTCGACTAAGGGGGTAGCCTTTGGTTATAGAGTGGGCTTTTTAATTATGAAACTGCTGACAACATTGTTCGAAGTGGCAATATTAACCTTGCTGGGAATGGCTATAACAGGTCATTATCAATCAAAAAACGTTAATAGTCCTAAACTAATTCTAAAGCTATATGAAGAAAATATTAGAGACAGATCCCGAGCTCTCGAGAGAAAGCTTACTTCGAGAACTCGAATACTTCAAGACTCGACTAGCACAACAACGAGGTGGCCCGGATATTATCCAAGCCCGTACACTGGAAAAAAAAGTGAGTAAACTAACTTTCATTATATGCGTCCAATTCATCGTTATAGCGTACTTGCTTTATCGGTATTACGAGCAACTGTACTACTACTCGCAGTTAACTGCTACGGGCAATCCCAATCCGGGATAATAATACAAGATTCGATCTACAAAGTAGTCCTAATAGATGATGATCTGATTACTATAGAAGAAGTAACTAAAGTTGGAGAAAATACATACAAAAATGATGATATACTGGTGATAGAAGGAGATGTAATAGAAGTGATAATATTGCCAAAAAAGGAATTACTGAAGTTCAAAAATCTGGCTTATGAGCGCAATACATGCAATGTATGTAAATAAACCGAACGAACTAGTTGCAGTCCAAAAATTCGAGACGAGAAGTGAAGCTTTGTTTCACTTTCAAAATCTAAGGAAAGACAAGCGATATGTTCAGGTTGTTGACCTATTGACTTTGAAAGTGTTTTACGACAATGTATTTAACGTCCATATCACAATTGAATTGGACGCTGAGATAGTGGGAAGTCCATTCTCACACAACACAGGAAGTCCGCTCTCCTCTAATGAACGGATAACGCTGGGGGCAGCAGGTAAACTACTTAAAACAATACGTGAGCTCTTGAATTGAAAGACATTCAACACCACATATTCCTATAAGGAATGTACCTGTGTTAACCCAGCCTCTTTTTCTAAATCAAACTACTTAATACAATGAAAAAAACTAGCCTGCCGGCACCAAACATCACGTTTAGAACAGCAGTAGAAGCGCTGTTCATGCACCTAATAGTATTCATTCGAACCTATAATTACAAGTTTGGATTTATTGCAATTGTAGTAGCGTTCTTAGCTGGATCAGCACTGAAGAGCAATACAATTAGTATTCCAGCTAATACAAAAAGCATAGAGTTCGCTGAGCCTGCCGAATTCAGGACGGAAAAAAATGCTCCTACTGCAACTACGTACACTTACGGAACAGGGGACGTACAATTCATTAAAGAGTGTGCGAAATTAGCACAATCTGAGATGTACAAATATGGGATACCCGCAAGTATCACATTGGCACAAGGATTATTGGAAAGTCGTGCTGGAAGTAGCAAACTTGCTATCAATGCGCGCAACTTTTTCGGTGTTAAATGTTTTTCAAGAAGGTGTGAAAAAGGGCATTGCATAAATATGCCTGACGATACCCACAAGGACATGTTTAAAGTGTACAAAACAAGATGGGAATCCTTCCGGGAACACTCAAAAATACTGTCAAGTGGTCGCTATGCCAAATTGAAAAAATATGGGCATGACTACAGAAAATGGGCTTACGGGTTAAAAGCTTGCGGTTATGCCAGCGATAGGAACTACGCAAAAGTTCTGATCGGAGTGATTGAACGATACGAGTTGTATAAATACGACCGTTAGCCGTTAAGAAACCTAGGGAGGGTCACGATCAAGGCCCGGCGGGACGCCGCTTTATTTCTCGAATGGAGGGCAGCGTAGAAACCTGTCTTCTCGGGGGCTCCAGGAGTTCGGATGAACAAGGACCTTAAATCCTTAAACTGGGGCCCCTTTTTAATTAAAAAGGGTTAGCAAGTTGCTAGAGAAATACGGCCAGTGCAACTACAGCACCATTGGCTGTAAAGGAGGTAATCTTTTCGCTGGTTCGAATCCAGCCTAACCCACAAGATTATGAAACAATATATTTGCATTCTATATAGTCCAAATAAAAAAATGGATTCATTAAATTCCGATATTCCTATTGTAGGAAGGTGGGATGGATCCAGAATAAGTAATAAAGGAGCGCCAATATTATTAGATTCACGATTTAGGAAATACATATATTTACTGCAGGACGTATTAGAAACGTTTGAAATAGTGGGCTGGATATCAGAAAAGAAAGTTTCCAATAAAGGAAGCTTTTACGTATTTCACCCCGTAATGACAGAACTATTAGACTCACTAATACTAAAAGTAATATCAAACATTAATTCAAACTTTAAACTAGATTTTTTCATGGAAAATCAGAAGATTGTCAGTCAAAATGGGGTGTTCTTCCTCACTGCTTATGTTACCGAGAACGGCAAGCCCGATGCGCTGGTACCGGAACTCTATCCGGCAATTGCACCCAGTCTGTTGAAAACAAGCCGTGTGGCAGATGCCAAAAACACGTTGAAGCAACTGTACACGGGGCCCAAACAACAGGCCGCCATCGAAGCATTCATCTCGAGCCTTAAAACCTCGCTTTCCATCCAGACATTCACGGATGACCACTGGAAAAGCGTCGTTAAGGCGTATAACAAAGTCATGCCCCGAAACGATGGATCTGCTGCTGACCCCGTGTCCGCAGAAGAAAACGCTGCATACTGCTCAGCTTTGGCTGAAGCCGTGTTTGCCGGCATGAAAACAGCCGATCCCACATTTGGGCTGAAAGATGCTCGTAAGAAAGTGTACTATGACACGGTCGGCGAATTGTCCCTCTGCTGCACTGACCTCAGCGACGAAGAGTTGCAGGAAATGGAAAACGAGGCGCTCGAGCGCACCATCGAATTCCTGTCGACAATCGAAAAACCGGCAGCCCAGAAAACACCTGCAAAAGCCAATGTGGAAAAAGGAGTGACACGTACTCAAGCTGCTCCTGTTGCTCCCAGTGCTGAATTGCAGGCCCCAAGCACGGAAATTTTGAGACAGGCAGTCGAAGACCTTGCTGCTGCTAACCAGTCAGTCAACCGCCTCATCCTCTCCTGCATTGGAGTAGAAGTTTAAAACCAATTTGTTTTAATAGTTGAAAAAAGGGGGCAAAAAGTTGCCCCCGCTTTTACCTTCACATTAATTAAATAAAAATGAATCAACTAGTCGAGTATCTAAATGAAGAAGGAATCACCTCGTGGGACACATTTCGCAACCCGCTAAACTATAGCGGTGCGGCAAAATTAGTGATCACCGAAGAATCCGCATTCCTGCAACTTGCAATAAATTTGCCAAACGTGACAGGGTACAACCTGCTGGCCGTCATTGTAAGCAGATCACAGCTTACACTGATCAAACAAGTCGGCGAACTCCTTTACGAAACTGAGCCTGACTCGATCCTGAAAACGGATTTATGTGTACATGGCACCATCGAAATGAGGGGAGACAACCCGCACTTTTATCTGGCATCCAACTCGATGGAGGTATTGAAAACCTTCGATTTCGGTCGAAGGAAGATTTACACCAATGATTTTTCGAAAGCCATCACCGAAGCAACTACAACTCGCCGGGGCGTCAGAGTCACGATGGCATCCGAAGAACACGAGGAATTCCAGACATTCTTCTGTGGCAACAATATTCCCTTGTGGAGAATGTCGCTGGAGAATCCTGTAATAACGGGCAAAAATCTGGAGCCGATTGAGGATTCTTCGTATTACGGCCTGTTGGAAAATGTGATTCAAAACCATCGTTTGATGGGAAACATTTCCAAAAACAAGCCAAACATACCTGTCGCACAGGCCAGATCGACGGCATTAGTCAACGCCTTTTACGGCGAAGGCTTGCTGACCGACAATGAACACAAAAAAGCCTTAAAATGGCCGAGTAAATACTGGAAATAAGTAATATAGGTTAGGAGTTGCCGATGGCTCTCCTAACCTTATACTTTTCCTAACGATAATTAAAGGGGCTAACGGATCTTTCCTCGATCTGTACTCCCTGAGAGCGGTAAGCTCGGGGGTGGTGTTCGTAAATCACTTCTATATAATTATGAGAAAAATCCAAGCAAAGATCGTTCTGGTGCCCGTGGATTCCATCTTTATCAAAAAGTGGAAAGAACGGGTGTTGTATCGGTCTGTCGGATTGTACGTAATAGAAAGAGGAGTTAATAGAGAAAATGTATTCTACAGAGCTTTAAATGATAATACAACTCTTACTAGCACAGCAGAAGGATGGTTTCAGCCCGTAATATTTTCAAAAGAATTACCTGAAAGATTTGCCAGTCTTGATTACAGGGATTGGGAATTAGCAGCAGAGTATATAGCAGCAAGAATGATAGCAGAACTAAAAGTATTTATTCCAACTATAAAATTCGAGCAAGTAAAAGATGTAAGATATATTGATGCTTATACACAAGTTCCTAATATTGAAGCCTATAGTAAAGCAACTGAAGTGTTTATAGAAATGAACGAAGATAATACTGAAGGAAGAATAGCTAAAATTCAGAAAAAAGAATATAAAAGATTGTCTTCATGGCACAAATATTAATAGGACTACTGATATTAACAGTGGATTATTTCATGCTAAATGCTGTTTTATACTTACCTGGATTACTACATTGGGTAGGCGCTCCTTTTGCCATATCCGTATTCAGGTTAATGTACTTAGCGGCATATAGTATGAAACATAAAATAGTTAATAAAAAATTAGTGTTTATCTATGGAACTAATATAGATTTAGTAGTTATGGCGTATTTAATGCTGCGAAAATGATAGGCTTAATATTTGACGAAGTTAATAATATTCAAAAAGTATATTTATTCGATTTACAAAAAAGTTTTTACTGCTATGGGAAAATAGGAGAAGTAGGTGATTATTATGATATAACCTTAATAAGAGATGGAGCTAAGTTTGTAGTAGCCGAAGGAAAATTTATACAAGAAAGTCCTAATAAAACATTCTATAAATCATTACTGAATCTGCCTATAGTAGAACATTGTGAAGCACCCGTTGTAAGCATATTTAAAATAATACAAGACTTAGAAATAAAAAAGACTATTAATACTTATAGAGT
>CAYVGX010000008.1:0-12154 GCA_964451015.1 uncultured Candidatus Saccharibacteria bacterium
GTATCCGAATAAAGAAACAATAGCAGAATATAATAATGGTAATGCGGTGTTAGGTGAAGACGGGCACACTAACACATCAACTTGCTTAAACACTTCTTCAAATTCATTCATAATGAGTCGGCGCACGCGCTGGGCTTTTTTATAGTAGGCATCATAATAACCGGCAGACAATACGTACGTACCTGTCATAATGCGGCGCTTAGCTTCGTCGCCAAAACCTTCGGCGCGGCTCTTCATATATACATCAAGCAAGCTCTGACCTTCTTTTGTAGAGTGACCATATCTAATACCATCATAGCGGGCTAAATTAGAAGATACTTCACTCGGACATACAATTGCGTAGACTAAAGAACCATACTTAGTATTCGGCAAACTTACTTCTACAATTTCTGCGCCTGCATTTTTTAATTCTTGTATAGCAGCTTCTACTGCAGCTCGCACACCATCTTCCATCCCATCTACAAAGTATTCCTTTGGTACACCAACTTTAACACCTTTCAAATCTGCATTCAGTTGTGTTGAAAACGCGTCCACAGAAACAGTTCCGGTTGTAGAATCCTTTGGGTCATTTCCAGAAATTGCTTCTGCGATAATAGCCAAATCTTCCACCGAACCCGCCATTGCACCCATGCTATCCAGTGAAGAAGCCATGGCTGCCACGCCATACCGAGAAACGCGGCCATAGGTTGGCTTCCAGCCACTAATCCCAGTAAGCGATGCTGGTTGGCGAATACTACCGCCAGTTTCTGTAGCTAAAGCCCATGGTGCAAGCTGAGCACTCACAGCAGAAGCAGATCCTGATGAAGAACCACCAGGCATACGAGTTGTATCCCATGGGTTACGAGCCGGACCATAATACGAAGTTTCACCGGAAGATCCATGTGCGAACTGATCTAAGTTTGTCTTTCCTAACAGTACAGATTTCTGGTCTTTCAATTTTTTAATAACAGTTGCATCGTACGGAGGAATATAAGTATCTAAAATTTTTGATGCCGCAGTAGTGCGGATTCCTTTTGTTAAAAACAAATCTTTTGCCGCAAATGGAATGCCAGTTAATGCAAAATTAGCACCCCCTTCTGCAATAAAGATATCTGCAGCTTCTGCCTGCTGTAACGCTTCTTCTTCGGTAACGGTAATGAAAGCATTTAATTTTTCCGGGTCGCCTTCGGGAGATAATTCCTTAATGCGCTGCAAAAAATATTTCGTCAGTTCTACAGACGAAACTTGTTTAGTATCTAATTTTTCTCGTAATTCTTTTAACGATAATTTTTCGTATTCCATAATTCAGAATATTTATAAAGCGAAATTTTTTTGAGAAATCTTAGTGTGCACTCTTGGGCAGTTACATCATAGCCTAAATAATTTTCATAAAAATATTTCGATTTTGGAAATTTTACAAAATGCTTTTGACTTTATAGTATCGATCTTTCTTCTCTGGCGCATTGGCTAAAATGTCTTCCTGGTAATCTATCACTACCGCGTGATCGGCTCGATCGATGTTTTCCAGACCAGTCACGGAAGATACAATTTCTAGCCCTTCTGTATCTACCTGCTTAAGTTCTTCTACATAATCCAAGATACTGGAAAGATCTTTCTGAAACTTTTCTATTTCTGCATCTTTTAGTTCGATTCGCGCTAAAGTGGCGATTTTTATTACTTCTTCTCGTGTTAACATAGAGTAATTATAGAGAAACTTAGGCAAAAAGAAAAGCGGCCGATATTATTCGAACCGCCTAAATATTTTGTGCTTTTACACTACACCACAATAGGAACTGATTTTTCCCAAGGATTCACCAATCGAGCAGCACCTACTGTCGCTGCACAGACCATATGATTATCAGGAATAAATGACTCCCGATCAATTACGCATTCTTGACCTTTCAAAACGCCATATTTATAACACGACGGACAATAAGTTAAATTTGTCGCATGAACCTTATCTTGACCTTCTGCTGTAGAAGATGTATTACCTGTAACGTTAGAAGTATCTACTGTAAAATTACTCATTTTTTCTCCATCTTAAACAAAATATTTTTTCATAGAATTTTTCTCTATGTAATATGTTTTATTACATCTTGCAAATATGTCCCCCTTGGAACAAAATAAAACTCGTTCTATCATTTCTGATTAGAACGAGTATCTTGCTTTTTTACAATTGAAAACTCACATTCTAATCATTAGGCACGTGGCAAAATAGCAATACAGATTGCTTGGGCCACAAAACGCTTAATGAAAGAATAGTGAAAATTCATGGATGTATACTAATATGTTATTAAACTATTGTCAAATGACTTATCCACTGAAAAAAAATCGTCGCCAGAAGCAACGATTTAAATATGACACAATATAGTATAGTTTTACAATTATTTTACGATCGCAGGAAACATAGAACTGTCTCTAGCGCCATGAACCTTATCATCATCACGCGAGGTGACTAAAATATCTGTAATTTCTCTTTTACCATTTGCAAACATAAAAGGACATATCCTTACTTTCATATTTTGAGAAACTAAAGTGTTTTTGCCTTCGCTCAAAAACGAAACAGGAATTTCACCAGAACAATGATGTTCTTGCAATATCCACACCTCATTTTTACCATAGTCTTCAAAAGCGGTATTTAGTGCTTGAAGCCATTTTGTAGTAGTAAGATGACTACCCATTATAGCACTTCTACCTCCCCACGCATCACTACTTCTTTTTAACCACACATTACGAGTTTTTTTTGAAGTAGTAGCTGAATTAAGTAAAGACTTAAACGGTTCATTTGTCGCCAGCTTAGGATCAGCGAGCCACGTTTTGGGTAAAATATTTTCTAAAGTAGAAAAATGTTCTTTACCAATAGCATCTAACCAATAAAGTTTATGCTCCGGCATTTGCAAAAATGCAAATAAAGCTTTTTCACACAACAATTCTGCCCAAGGCTGAACAATTGGCACCAACTTTTTGTAATGAATATTCAATAAGGTTTTTAAAGCATTGGTATGCTTGTAATATTGTCTCAATTCAGAAAGTCGGAAAAAGCGATGGATAAGATCCACTTTTCTGCCTTGCAAATAAACCGTCTCATCTACTATCTCTAATTGATTAGGTTCCGCGATAGAGAATGTAATACCGAATTGACTCAAAGCACGAGAGAAAATCTGAAATTCAGAATTATAATTTTCTTTATACTTTGGGTTCAGCACAACGACATGGATATTTGCCGCATCTGCGTTTTTACCATGATCTTCTAAGGTATGCCTGATCAAATTAGCGTATTGTGCAACTAAGGAAGCGTTTTCAATACCGTAAGCCTCAGATAACGCAGTGGACATACCTAGCCCACCAATCATTTCTTCAACTTCAACAAATATAAGTCTTCCGTCATTAGTATAAAACGCGTCGGGTCTTTGCATAGGCAAAGTATTCGCGCTTCCTAAATAAGCACTGTCGAATAACTTTTGTCGGGTCATAGAGCCGCCAAAAGTCAATCTCATATGCTGCCCCACTTCATCATTGGTTTTTATAGCATCAGCAACTTTTCCCAAAAAATGAGAAAATGCCACTACACCGTCGGTAAGTTCTTGCTTTTGTTTGGATGTAATATGCATCACGCCAGCACTTATTAACCATGGGGGTTCACCAGCAACCCCATATTCAATGCCCATCTTCTGTAAATTTGACCACACTTCTTGTGCTTGCTTTACAGGATCACCTGAAAATATACTAAACTTCATTTAATTTCCTCCATTCATAAAATCGTATTTGGGTTTGAAATTCCCAGTACAGCCTTCTATAGTATGTACAATAAAAAACTGTATGAAAATTCCATTACGATGCAAATTCCATTACGAATTGCTTATTAATGTTATAAAACAACTCGAGATCATTTATAGATATCCACTCATTATCACTATGTTGTCCATCGGATAATGGGCGAGATACAATAATCGGAATATTAAGAGCAGTTAAGTATCTGCCATCATTACTGCCATGACTAGTCACAACCCCGAATTTCTGACCGGTATACCGTTTCACGATATCACCGTATAACCTAATTGATTCATGCTTCTCATCGACATATATTCCATCGCCTTGCGAATTTATCTGTACCTTACACGGTCGAGCTAATTGCTGTATTTTCTTCAGTAATGCCTTGCTGTTAGTAGTTGGTATATGGCGAATATCTAAATGTAAAGTTGCCTCCTTAGGAACTTGATTTACACTGCTTCCACCAATAATTTTCCCTACGCTATAAGTATCCTGCCATGCATTTACTCGCATATTTCTAGGAAACGCTTTTTTAATACGATTATATGCTTCGATAATTTGATCGATGGCATTTACTCCAAGCCATGGACGCGACGCATGTGCAGCTTTTCCCGTAGCTGCGATGGTAATATGGAGTACCCCTTTATTTTGATGTACAATTTCCTGTAAATTATTAGCGCCGTCAGGGATAATAGCTACGCGGGCTCGGTACCCAAGTGTGTTTATTAAATAACCCATACCATTTTGACCGCCTATCTCCTCATCTGTAGTGAAAATAAATCCAAGATTAAGGTTTTTTCGGCTATCCATCACATCTCTCATTACATGCATTAGCACTGCGGCCTCGCCTTTCATATCACACACCCCCCTTCCGTATAATCGCCCGCCTCGCACAGCCACACGAAACATATTTTCCGGCGCGTTTACAACATCCAAATGAGCTGCAAATAATACATCAAAATTTTTTGTTTTCTTAGTAGAAACCACTAAAGAATATTTTCCGCTTTGTTGATAAAACTTTACATGTGCGCCTGTATCCTGAAAAAACTGCATAACGTACTCTATGCTTTTTTTAAGTTCTTTAGGATTTTCAGATATAGAACGAATCGCCACCAATTCTGAAATTGTTTTTAAAAACTTTTTTTTCATATGAATAAAATTAAAACCCGCCTGGATAGCGGGTGTAAAAATTAAACTGTACTATTTTTATACCCGGCTATGCATATGGAAAAATAATCACGCAAAACAAACCCTTAATAAAGGTTGCGCGATACATATTCCAATGTGCTAAGCCGATATGTAACATAGTGCATAAAATATACTCCAGGTACAACATCTTGTCAAATAAATTTATCCCCAGTGCCTTGCTTCTATATTCAGACTTGTTATACTAAAAAAGTCATTAATCTTACATAAATGTTAATTTTCATTATAGTTATAATAGTTGTCGCGCTGATCTTAATCGGCTTATACAACTCTCTCATTCGTTCCCGTAACCAAGTAGACGAAGCCTGGGCAGACATCGAAGTGCAGCTCAAGCGTCGTTACGACCTCATTCCTAACCTGGTCAACACTGTCAAAGGTTTTGCGGCACAGGAATCCGGCGTACTAGAAAAAGTAACCGAAGCGCGTACTCGCGCTATGGGAGCGCAAAGCATCGAAGAAAAGCAGAAAGACGAAAACATGCTTTCTGGCACTTTGAAATCTTTGTTTGCAGTTTCCGAAAACTATCCTGACCTTAAATCCAACACTAACTTCTTGCAGCTGCAAAACGATCTCACAGATACAGAAAATAAAATTCAAGCCGCGCGTCGTTTCTACAACGGCAATGTGCGCGATTTCAATACAAAAGTAGAAGTATTCCCTACCAATATTTTTGCTTCCATGATGGGTTTTACTAAGCGCGCATTCTTCGACATCGACGACAATGGACCTGAAAGCCAAAATGTAGAAGTAAAATTCTAATCGGTTAATTTTCAACAGACCAGGAATTAATTAATGCTCAGGAAAGACAAATATTCTTGCACCTACACTCATTAATTCCTGGTCACATTGCGTATGCTCATATATACAGAAATCAATAAAAATAAAACCTATTCAGTATTACTCATACTGATCTTCTTGTTACTCATAATCGGATTAGGTTTTATTTTCGCTCAAGCCTACAATGCACCGGGATTATTAGTTGTCGCAGTGCTATTTAGCACTATTTCCAGTTTTATTTCGTACTTTTTTTCGGACAAGATCACACTCGCAATGTCGGGTGCGCAAGAAATCGATCAACAAACCAGTCCTGAACTATACCAAGTAGTAGAAAATCTCTCTATCACTGCAGGACTACCATTGCCGCGCATCTACATTATTCAAGACACAGCCATGAATGCATTTGCCACTGGGCGCAATCCCCAGCACGCAGTAGTATGTGTTACTACGGGCCTACTATCCAGATTAAACCGTACAGAACTAGAAGGCGTGCTCGCCCATGAGCTTTCCCATATCGGCAATTACGATATCCGCTTCATGACCCTCGTTGTTGTTATGGTCGGCATCATCACTTTACTGGCCGACTGGATGCTACGGTTTTCCATGTTTGGCGGACGGCGGCGCAGCGACGATAATAATGGCAACGCCATTTTCTTACTTATCGGACTCGTGCTCGCTATTATCACTCCGCTCATCGCTACTCTAATAAAACTTGCGGTCAGTAGAAAACGAGAGTTTTTAGCAGACAGTTCGGGCGCATTATTAACACGCTATCCTGAAGGGCTCGCCTCAGCACTGGAAAAAATCTCTCAAGACCACGAACCATTAGAAGCAGCTAACAAAGCAACCGCGCATTTGTATATCGCCAATCCGCTCAAAAACCAAGAAGGGCGAACTACTAGCTGGTTCGCTAACCTCTTCAATACTCATCCACCTATTGAAGAGCGTATCAAGCGTCTCCGCGAAATGGATAAATAAAAACAAGGAACAGAATTATCTGCTCCTTTTTTAATGTCAATAATATTAAATATTAGTGAATTTTTGACAGTAAATGCTCAGTTAGTTTAATTATATCGCCGTTTTGAAAAAAATAGCCCGAATTTTGCATTATCGAAAACCCATTTCGGATATCCTTAAACACATTAGTTCTCTCTGTATACCACTGCCTTGCCGTATCCATCAATATATTTAAACTAAATGCTCCGTATAAGCTGGTATTATACTGCTGGGAGTAGCGAATCAAAAAACTCGCTACCAACTCCTTTTCATAACTAAACTGATCTGAACCAAACCTTCCTTTAATGTGCATAATAACATCTTCTTCTATCATAATCTCCCCCTACAATTTTCATAATGTAATCTTTAACAAATAGCTTATAATTTTTTAACAATTCAGTCAATTACTTGTTTAATCAAACCTAATACAAATCCCCGTCCTGCTAAGCGCGCTACAATTTTTTGCTTATCTTCATAGGATAATTTTTTAACTTCTTTAATCGTCCCAAAAGTTTTTTCTATATACCGTGTAGCAATTTCGATTTCATCTTCTTCGGTCAAAAACTCATTTAAAGAATCCTCGATCAAATCTTTCGGCAGTTTCTTTTCGTACATTTTCTTTTTCATCATAAAGCGGCCCCAGGTTTTATAATTCTTCATAGAATTAATAAAAACTTCAGCATAATTTGCGTCATTTAAATAACGGTCTTCAAGCAACCTGTTTATAACTTCGCGGGTCACTGCCGTGATATAACCTCGCTTAGCCATCTTTTCTTCTATTTCGGCAACAGTCCGCATGCTTAAATTAAGCAAGAATAAAGCATAATTATATCCATGCTCAACATCATCAGGTTTTTTTAAAGGTTTAGATTTCTTAAACATAACTTCAATTATTTTTGAACGCGTGCATGTTACAATACAAGTATAAAATCGTATCTTTACTATATAATGGATTACCTTACTAAGCCAAGTATTTTGCAAGAAATATTTTTAGAAAAACAACGTATTACATAATGAGAAGGCTTGACATTTAATCATTATATGAGTTATAACTTAATTATCACTCTTATTAATAGAGTGATAATAGCCACTCTTTATTCAGTTACTACCTCGATTGGCTAAAGCTACGCTATCCATGTTACATGGATTGATCAGCACTCTATTATTTACATATCTATCTATACATTATGAACAACTTTGCTTTTATACTAGAACGACTATCAAGCAGAGCAAAAAATGCTCTCATTGCCGCACAAATGGTCTCCGAAGAATTGCAGCATGACCATATTGGTACAGAGCATCTCTTGTTTGGTGTAGTTGCAGAACGCTCTAGCTTTGCCGGTGAGATTTTGAATAAATCTAAGCTAACCCCGGAAATTTTGAAGGCCGAACTGGCAATGGTTAATCAAAATAACCAAATCGCGAGCTGGAAGCCAATTCTTTCTACAAACCTTAAGGCTGCGATAGAAAAATCGGCGATTATCGCTAGTCAGTATGGGTACCAGTTTATCGGTACCGAGCATTTTCTGTTCGGACTCATCACAACAGAGCACAATAAGGCCCGTGTTATTCTTTCCAAGCTGGGTATTGATATTTCAGAGCTAGAACAAAACCTTATTAACGTATTTGAGAATATTTCTAAATTCCCGGATGTGCCAAACAGCGAAGCGGGCAGCAATCCAGGCTCAGAAGGTCACATGCATCAACAATCCCCTAACGGACAACCAGGCCAAGCGCGCGGCGGCAACCCTATCGATTACTTCACCACAGATCTCACCAAAAAAGCTAGCCAAGGCAAAATAGACCCGGTGATCGGGCGGAAAAAAGAAATAGAACGCTTAATTTCTATTCTTGGTCGCCGCACTAAAAATAACCCAGTGTTAATTGGCGAAGCAGGTGTAGGTAAAACTGCGATTGTAGAAGGCTTGGCTTTAGCTATAGCCAATCGCGAAGTACCAGATACTTTACTCGGTAAAAAAATCTTATCGTTAGATTTAGCATTGGTAGTAGCAGGTTCCATGTTCCGCGGTGAATTTGAAAACCGCCTCAAGCAAATTATCGATGAAGTCAAAGGAAATCCAGATTTAATCCTGTTTATAGATGAGCTTCATACTATTGCCGGAGCTGGCGCCACTACAGGAAGCTTAGATGCAGCCAATATTTTAAAGCCTGCACTTGCTCGCGGCGAACTGCGTACTATCGGTGCCACCACACTTGCGGAATATAAAAAATACATAGAGCATGACGCTGCTTTAGAGCGCCGCTTCCAACCGATCATGGTAGAAGAACCGAGCAAGGAAGAATCGGTATCTATCCTAAAAGGTATTCGTCCAAATTACGAAAAACACCATAACGTGCATATTACCGACGAAGCCATTCAAGCTGCAGTCGATTTATCCGATCGCTATATCCAAGACCATTTCCTGCCCGATAAGGCTGTAGATTTAATAGACGAAACCGCTGCATTTTTGCGCAGCATTCACAGCAATTCCAAGCTTGCTAAAACCAAACGCAAAGTAGAAGACGAATTAGAAAAACTAGAAGAAGAAAAAACCAAAGCCGTGTTATCTCAAGATTTCACTACGGCCTTACATTTGCGCAGCCTAGAAGAACGCCTGCTTACTCAGAAAAAAGAATTAGATACCATGAATAAGCAAGATGAAGGTCCTGTTTATTCTATTTCTGCGGAAGATATTGCTAATACTGTTTCATTAATGACTAAAATTCCGTTAAAGAAAATTTCTCAAAATGAAATTGGCAAACTCACCAATTTAGAAAAGGTTCTTAAAACGCGTATTGTCGGACAGGACGAAGCAGTTTCGGAAATTTCCAAAACTATCCGCCGGTCACGGGCTGGCCTTGCTGATCCTCGCCGTCCCATTGGCTCGTTCATGTTTCTGGGTCCGACTGGCGTAGGAAAAACAGAAACAGCCAAAATGATCGCCCAGGAAGTATTCGAAGATGCAGACGCGCTTATTCGGGTAGACATGTCCGAATTTATGGAACGCCATAATGTAGCTCGCTTAATCGGCGCTCCTGCCGGATACGTTGGCTACGAAGAAGGTGGCCGCTTAACCGAGGCTGTACGTCGCAAGCCATACGCAGTTGTGTTATTCGATGAAATAGAAAAAGCACATCCAGAAGTATTTAATATTTTGCTGCAAATTTTGGAAGACGGTCAGTTAACCGATGCACAAGGCAAAAAAGTAAATTTCGCTAACACAGTGATCATCATGACTTCCAACCTCGGTATGCAAGAACTAAATAGCGCCGCGCGTAAAATTGGTTTTGCCGATCGCGATGAGGCAGTAAATGAAAAAGCTAAAGCCGAAGCCGAATATTCTGCTCTTAAAAACAATCTAGTCGAACAACTCAAAAAGGATTTACGTCCAGAATTTCTTAATCGCATCGATAAAGTTATTATCTTCCGTCCACTCGGTATGAATGAGCTTAAAAAAATCACTCAGCTGCAATTATCAGATTTACAAAAGCGCTTATCCGACCAAGACATTACTTTCAAAACTTCACAGGCACTGATTAAATTCATTTCCGAAAAAAGCTTTGACCCACTCCAAGGGGCCCGGTATATTCGCAAAAACATTCAAGATTTAATTAGTGACCCATTAGCGGAGCAGATTATCCAAAAAGATATTGGAGAAGGATCCACAATTACTGCTGGTATAGAGTCTGATCACATTGTATTTAAAACTGAACATAAAAAACCTGCTGCTGTAGCAGTATAAAAAATTAACCGCTGAATGAGATTGATTTCTCATTCAGCGGTTTTAAATTACTCGGCGTTGCAGATTACTATATTAGAAATATGACTACACGGAAGATTGAATCTTTTACCTCGATTCTCACCAATCGTGTATTGGACGACTAGCTCAGGGCTACTATTTTCATCTAAACCCGTTTCGATCATAATGAGCCGCACCCTATCGTAAGTCCGTAACCGATTTTCTGATCTGGTAGTCACATCAGCAATTTTACCCATATACTCATTTAATGCTTGGGCTTTAGATTTTCCAGCATCAGTATGAATATCCTGGATTTGCCTTGCAATCGTAGCATCAAATTCCTCAAAAGATACTTGATTACCAATTGTAATGGCAACAAGATCAGCTAAATTTTCCATAGTCTCAGTTTTCATAATTTCTCCTTTTCCATTTTTTATCGAACTGCACATTATACAAATCTATAGTACAAACGTCAAATGTTTTATAAAATCTTTAACATTATCTGATTGTTCTAAGATTACTATAAAAGTATGTTTATTTGGTTGTTCAACTATATAAGGGATACTATCTTTCCCAAGCAATGTCTGGAATGCTCTGCCTGGAGTACATTCATATGCCTAGAATGCCGGTGCAAAATTACACCAAATAAAATTCAAAGATGTATTGAATGCCACAAACCCAGCTTGCTAGGTATTACTCATCCTAAATGCCGCACAAAATTTTCACCAGACCGTCTGGTTACCGTATTTAATTACCAGAATTCTATGGTTAAGAAAGCTATCACTGTTGCTAAAATTGCCATGGTTCCAGAATTATTGA
Source organism: uncultured Candidatus Saccharibacteria bacterium (assembly GCA_964451015.1). Classification (GTDB taxonomy): domain Bacteria; phylum Patescibacteriota; class Doudnabacteria; order UBA920; family UBA920; genus UBA920. The sequence goes on from CAYVGX010000008.1 coordinate 11,289, forward strand.
GTGAGCTGAGCAGTATAGCGGTGTCCCATATCACATTATCTGCATCCTGCACACAAAATAATTTCGTACTGTGCCCTATACCCACGTCTCGGTATAAACAGAGACTACGAGGATTCAACTCCAGTACGATCATTGCGTGTTATATTTCAAATTATTTTAATTTAGCCGTGGATAATTTACTAAAGAAATCTAATTTTATAAAACAACAAAAATTACTCAACAAGCAACAAAGGCACAGTAACATCCGCAACGCTTTTCTGTTGCCCACTAAAAACGGACTACCCTCGTATGTCATATTAATCGATGATGTCACTACAACTGGCGCAACTTTCAAAGAAGCAGCTCGTATACTTAAGAAGCATGGCATTGTGAAAGTATGGTGCCTGGCGCTTGCTCAAGATTAAAATATTATTTAAGATACACCCATGAAGTTATTACTCCAACCACAGATACTTTCGATCGTACAACTCCCGGCCAATACATTTTTCCCGGAGTGGTTATCCGCTGCGTCAGGATTTTATTCTATCACCAATACCAGAGACGAATATTCTATTGTCTGCGAACAAAATATAGTACCTAGTGAAGTAACTGCAAACCATGGATGGAGAGCTTTTAAAGTAGATGGGGTCCTCGATTTTTCTTTAACCGGCATTCTCTATCAATTAGCTAAGCCATTGGCGGAAGCAAATATAAGCATTTTTGCAATTTCTACTTTCAATACCGATTATATATTAGTAAAAAGCGAGTATGCCGATAAAACAAAGTGGTTATGGCAAAATCTAGGGCACGAAGTAATATAGCAACAGTTGCTTTTTCTACATATTTTCTTTAAAATAATTAGGTTATCACCTATATGGAGAGGTCGC
>CAYVGX010000009.1:0-11690 GCA_964451015.1 uncultured Candidatus Saccharibacteria bacterium
TGGATCTAGACTGTTAGTATAAGCTTCCAACCCTACGCGCTTTACATCGTTTTGGTATATACCTGGCCACTGGATCTTATACGCGCGGCGTTCGTACGGTTCCAAAGTAAATTCTTCTCTACTCACAATGCCTATCACTTTATTATTTGCGTCGTAGAGCACGAACACCAAACTGACTTGTTTCAAAGTATACGGACTGTTATTAACCACCGCTCCTTCGGTCACAGTCGCCAAAGGATTCACTTGTTCATAAACATATGGCTCAGCCATTTTCAGTTCTATCTCCGGTACAGTTAAGCGCTTTTGCCAATTAGGCTTTTCTATAGAAAGCTTTCCCGAAGCGATAGGTTGGATAGATTGCACCTTTGATGCGACTAGCCACTTCTTCTGATTTGGCAAAATGTATAATTTTCCCGTACTCGTACCCACCTCTTCCCCGCTGTCATTGTAAAACGTAAATTTGTAGGGCAAATTTTCCACCGCTAAATCTAAGTTATCGTTAGTGATCATGGCATAAGCAGAACTAGTACCGTTTACATTATGCACTATAGTCACCTTGGTTTGCTGTAAACTAGATGGATCTTCGTAAGAAGGATGCGCGGTAAGAGCTTCTCTGCTATAGGCTTTACTGAAATAAATTTCGGATCCGTAACGAAGCGCTACTGTACCAGGAATTAACAAGACTAAAAATCCGTAGAGTAAAACACGTTGCCATGTAGGCAAAAACTGTACTGTAGTCTTTAATTTGTAGGTATACTCTTGTACCGCCAGCACTAAACCGTTAAATTGAATTTTAAAGAAATCTTTGAATGATCCCATGAAGTTTTTTGGTATGATACTATACATGTAGTATAGCAAATTTCCATGGAAATACCTCAATTTACTCACTTACACTGTCATACCCACTACTCTTTGCTCGACGGTCTTTCGCAGGTGACCCCCTTGGTAAAACAAGCGAAGGAATACGGTATGCAATCGCTCGCCATCACCGATCATGGAGTAATGTACGGCGCAATAGATTTTTACAACACCTGCATCGCTAATGAGATCAAGCCTATTATTGGATTAGAAGCATACATTGCTCCCCGGGGCATGCACCGCAAAGAAGGTAAAATCGATGCCGATTACCATCATTTGACTTTGATAGCTAAAAATTATCAAGGTTATTTAAATTTGATGAAACTTACCACCATCGCCCATACGCAAGGATACTATTATAAGCCGCGTATCGATTTGGCATTACTATCCGAATTACACGAGGGTCTAATTGCGCTATCGGGATGCCCCCGCGGCCAAGTCCCTCGTGCATTCGAAACCTCATACCAAGCCGCAGAGCAAGCTTTACAAGAAAATCTAAAAATATTCGGCGAAGAGAATTTCTTTTTAGAACTACAACGGAATGCCAATAACGGTCATGAACTTCAGCCAAATGAACAACTGCTCCAGTTGGGCAAGCAATACGGTATTCGTCCGGTCGCCACACAAGACTGTCATTACATTCATAAAGAAGATGCGGAAGCTCAAGACGTCATGGTCTGTATTGGCATTGGACGCACAGTTACCGAACCCAATCGTCTCGACATGCGCCAGCACGATCTCTCGCTCAATTCTCCTCAAGAAATGTACGAGAAATTTAAGGATGTACCGGAGGCCATCGAGTCTACTCAGATTATTGCAAACCAGGTAGACGTAGATATTCCGATCAATCAGCGCTATTTCGCAAAAGTGAAACTTCCCGAAGGCATTACTCCCGAAGAAGAAATGAAGCGCTTAGTTCACGAGAAGGCATTGCAAGTGTTCGGTGCTGAAAGCGGAACAATCCCCCAAAAAGTACAGGAGAGAATCGATTACGAAACAGACATTATTTGCCAGATGGGCTTTGCTGTTTATTTTTTAATGGTGGCCGATATTGTTCGTGGCGCGCACGAACTCGGGGCTTTAACTAATACCAGAGGAAGTGCCGCAGGAAGTATGATTGGTTATCTACTTAATATTTCCGCTATCGACCCGTTAGAATACCAGCTTCCATTCGAACGCTTCTTAACTGTGCATAGGCCCACTCCGCCCGATATCGACTTAGATATTGCCGACGATCGCCGTGATGAAGTCATTGCGTGGATTGCCGAACATTATGGACAGGATAAAGTAGCCCAGATTATCACTTTCGGAACCATGAAAGCGCGCGCTGTCGTGCGCGATGTAGGCCGAGCGCTCGGTATTCCTTATGGCAAATGCGACCGCATCGCTAAAATGATCCCCTTGGGCAAGCAAGGTTTCGAAATGACTCTTGATAAAGCCATGGGACTGAACCCGGAGCTAAAAGATATTTATGAGTCTGATGCAGAAACAAAACAAATTATTGATATTGCCCACAAACTAGAAGGGTGCGTTCGGCATGCTTCTATCCATGCCGCAGCACTGGCTATCACTCCAACTCCGCTCACCGACTACACTCCGCTGCAAGTTGAACCAGATGGCGAGCGTCTGATCACGCAGTATGATATGTATGCTCTGGATACAGGCGCAGATAGCCATGCTATCGGCGTAGTAAAAATGGATTTGCTCGGAATTCGCAATCTAAGCATTTTGGAGGCAAGTGTAAAGCTGGTCAAAATTAGGCACGGCATCGAAATTACACCTACCTCTCTCCCGCTTGATGATCCAAAAACATATAAACTCTTAGCCGATGGACACACCTTTGGTGTGTTCCAATTAGGAAGTTCAGGCATTACCCGCTACCTTAAAGAACTGCGTCCTACTAATATCTTTGATATCTCGGCCATGATAGCGCTATATCGTCCAGGTCCTTTGAAGATTATTCCAGAATATATTTCCCGCAAACATAACCCTCAAACTGTTTCCTATCATGACCCGCGCATGAAAGAATACCTGGAACGCTCTTTAGGACTGCTAGTATATCAGGATGATGTACTTCTTACAGCAATCAATATTGCTGGATACACCTGGGAAGAAGCAGACAAATTCCGTAAAGCCATGGGTAAAAAAATCCCCGAGCAAATGGCTGCACAAAAAATTAAATTTTTGGAAGGCGCCGTAAAGGGCGGCATGAGCCAACAAAAAGCAGAAGAACTGTTTACATTGATTGAACCATTTGCTGCGTACGGGTTCAATAAGTCACACGCTGCTTCTTACAGCCAAGTAAGCTATCAAACCGCATACATGAAAGCCAACTACACAGTAGAATTCATGGCTTCTTTAATGACAGCGGATAGCGGTGACGAAGCGAAAATTTTTGATGCCGTGGAAGAGTGCAAAAACATGGGCATCGCTGTGCTTCCTCCGGATGTAAATGAAAGCTACGGAGGCTTCACAGTAATCGATAATAAAACAATTCGTTTCGGCTTGCGGGCTATTAAAAACTTAGGCTCCGAGGTCATTCGTAAGATCATTGATTGTCACAAGGCCGGTATCACTTTCGACAACTTAGAAGATTTCCTGATCAAGTGCTATAGCAAAAATTTTAATAAGCGTTCCTGGGAAGCTTTAGTCAAAGCTGGTGCGCTTGACCGCTTTGGCGACCGCGGACAACTCTTAGCCAGCACCGAACATGTGCTCGATTTTTTGCGTGACCATTTCCGCCACGACACTAGCGGCCAAAATTCTTTATTTGGCAAATCTTTTCAGATTGGCAAATTAGTCTTACCGCCCGCTGCTAGCTTGAGCCAAGAAGAACAGCTCAAATTCGAAAAAGAGCATTTAGGCTTGTTCGTAAGCGGTCACCCGCTAGACCAATATCGAGAGGTTACGAAAGGTATGTTTCAAATTAAAAATGTCGATGAATCCCGAGATAACCAATCAGTCCAATTAACAGGAATTATCACTAAATCTAAACGCACTGTGACTAAAAAGAATGATCCCATGGCATTTTTTACCCTCGAAGATAAATCTGGTTCCATAGAAGTAATCGTTTTCCCTAAGGTTATGCCTGCTGCTCTTCCTTATCTAGATTCAGATAAAGTCATTACCGTAACAGGGAAAATTTCATATAAAGATGGCGAACCTAAACTGCTCGCTAACAACATCAAAGATCTTCCTTCGGACGAGCTATATCTCATGGCTTTAAACCAGTTGGAAAGCCAAAAACAGCTGACAATTCACTTACCGGACATTAAAGATCAAGGCGTCCTGCACGCCATAAAAGAATTACTGGCTTCTAACCCAGGGCAAGCCCCGGTGTTCTTAAGCGTGGGTTCTGGTTCACAAGCCAATACTATTAAAACTAAAAGTTCTGTGCGTATTACTAGAGACCTTATTCATAAGCTGCGCTCCATTCCAGAAGTCAGCATGATTTATGACCGAATGGACTTTTAGATACTTCCCTTGACCAAACCTATAGTTTATGATTAAATGTAGATACGTAAGAGGCCCTGCCTCTTGTCGTCTCAAAGATAAACTCGCTTCATTATTTCTTTTAATGCAGCGAGTGCACTTATACAAAATAAATTCCAAAAACAGAAATTCATTATGTGAATTTCTCCTTCTAGGTTTATCGGCTTTTGTTTAAAAAGTCGATAAACCATTTTTACAAAGATTGCAGCACCAGCGCTGCACAAGATGGCTTCACTTATTCATTCTCCTTTATGTTATAGAACAGTAAAGCCATCTTGATCTTTTGTTGCGCTACCAGCAAAAGCGCAACCAGCTTATTCTTATTAATTGAAACTCCTCCAAAAGATTCAATAAGCTGCAATCATACAATTTATAAGGAAGATTTATAAGGTTTGAATGAAGACACTCAAAAAACACGGATCGTTTATGGTAACATAAAAAATCCGGCGAAAATAAACTCGCGGCTGATACGTTTCAGTCGCTTTTTTATTTTCAAATTTACTCTTGACAAATAGATAAAAAAGAGTACGATGGAGGTGAGGATAGCTAAATTTATTACTTTCCTCTATCACAAGTTTACTTGTGAATACGATCTTGCCGCTACTATTATTATTTACGCGGCTACATTATCCAGGAGGATATCGAAAAGAGATTACACTTTTATTTATTTCTGTTATCATTTTATTCATACTTTCGTTGCTTGCGCATATTTTTATTCATATCTCTTTTCTCCTTTACTCCGGCGGTATTCAATTGAATACCGCTTTTTTCTTTACAAAGCCTAAAAATGGTTTATAATATAAATACTTAAACGTTTGAGGCGCTTACCAACCGCCAAGTTTGATACAAATTGCATACAAAAGGCCGCAATCGGCGAACTGGGACGGAATCGTCTTCAAAGAAAAAAGACCCCGGGTAGAATTTAGAAAATTATTCTAAATTAATACCTGTGGTCTTTTTTAATTTAAAGAAGTCTTGGTTTATTTATAAAATCTGGGATATTGTCATAATACTTATACCATTCTGCCAAAGAAAGTTTTGATGTATCCAACGATTTGTTATCAGTTGTTACTAACGATATCTTTTTATCCATTAAACCATTTTTCTTTTCCTCATCATCAACTACAAAAGCTGTAGCTGTGCCATGGGTCATAATTATACATACTCCTTAAAATTGAATTTTAGCCAAAATATAATAACTAATTTTAACCAATATGTCAAGTTCTAACGAAAACTTACAAAACAAGCGGCACTCGCTCGCCCACCTTTTAGCAGCTGCAGTTATGCAATTGTATCCAGATACAAAACGCACCATCGGCCCTGCAGTAGACGATGGCTTCTATTTTGATTTCGAATTTTCTAAACCAGTTTCTGATAGTGATTTAGAAAAGATCGAAGCAAAAATGCGCGAAATCTTACCGACTTGGTCTACCTTCGAACGCCACGAACTCTCCGCCGAAGATGCGAAAAAAGAATATCCAGGCAACGAATACAAAGAGGAATTAATCAACGAATTCACTCAAAACGGCGAACAAGTAACTTTTTATAAATCCGGCGACTACTGGGATTTATGCAAAGGCGGACACGTAGAAAATATGTCCGAGATCGATCCGGGGAGCTTCAAGCTCTCCCGAATTGCCGGCGCATATTGGCGTGGTAATGAAAAAAACACTATGTTAACTCGCATCTACGGCTTAGCTTTTGATACTAAGGCAGAATTAGATGCGCATTTGGCAATGCTTGAGGAAGCAAAACTTCGCGATCACAGAAAACTAGGACAAGATCTAGATTTGTTTGTTTTTTCTGAAACTGTGGGTAAAGGTTTACCCTTATGGACGGCCAAAGGTGCAACAATTCGACGAGAATTAGAAAGATTTATCACAGACGAAGAAATCAAGCGCGGTTATACTCATGTCTTAACACCAGATATCGCAAAATTAGACTTATACAAAAAGTCTGGTCACTATCCATACTACAAAGACTCAATGTATGCGCCAATTCAGATTGATGACGAAGAGTTCATGCTTCGCCCTATGACATGTCCTCATCATTTTGAATTATATTTATCTAAACCACATAGTTATAAAGAATTACCAATCCGTTATGCGGAATTAGCGAAACTGTACCGATATGAACAGTCTGGGGAATTATCAGGTTTAATACGAGTGCGGCAATTCTGTTTAGCTGATGCTCATATCGTATGTAATAGCAATGAACAAGCTAAACAGGAAGTAGAGCAAGCATTAGACTTAATAGAATACGTTGCTCAAATTTTTGGTTTAAAAATGGGAGAAAATTATTGGTACCGACTTTCCTTAGGAGATAGATCGAACACTGAAAAATATTATAATGACCCAAGTGCGTGGGATGATGCTGAGCAAAAATTGAGGGAAGTATTACAGAAAAGAAACGCTGTGTTCATAGAAGCTGAAGCAGAAGCCGCTTTTTATGGCCCCAAAATTGATATCCAAATGAAAAATGTATTAGGAAAAGATGACACAGCATTTACCGTGCAATATGATTTCGTAATGGCAAAACGTTTCGACTTAAAGTTTAAAAATGAACAAGGTCAAGACGAACCAGTTCCAGCTATCATCCACCGTTCCTCGATTGGGGCAATTGAACGTGTTTTTGCTTTCTTAATAGAATACACAGCGGGTAACTTCCCTGTATGGCTAGCGCCAACACAAGTAACTATTGTGCCGATTTCAGATGACCATATTGAATTTGCTGAAAAAATGGTTCTCGAAGCAATTAAATCTGAGATTCCAACTGCACGCATCGAGCTGGATACCCGCAAAGAATCTATGGGTAAAAAAATTCGTGAAGCTTCCAAGCAAAAAGTTCCGTATATTTTAATTATTGGCGATAAAGAGCGAGATGCTATGTCTGTTGCGGTTCGCGGCCGCGGCGATCAAGATTTAGGAGTTATGTCTATAGCAGAGTTCGCTCAAAAACTAAAACAAGAAATCGATACTAAAGCGTAAGCAACAAAACCCCACAAATCAAAGCTTTGATTTGTGGGGTTTTAAAATAAAGGGAAGAGTTAGCAAAAATTATTACTAACTCTTCAAAAATTATCGAAGTTTAATGGTATATGCGAACCCTATACGTCCAGAAATATGCGTATTGTTCTCATATCTACCAAATACGTTTCGAGTAAGAAGGAATCCGGCAAACACTTCCAGATTAGGAGCTACTGCCGCAGAAATTTTACCCTCTAGCCCTGTGTTCATCGCCAATTTTTTCGAGCCATAATCGTAAAGATTATTATCGAATGAAATATATGGTGACACAGAAACCTTGAGAGCTTCATCCTGGAACGAGCGGGTAAATACCAGTCCATGACTAGAAATCCAACCACTTTTACTATTTAACCGCTTGCTAGTTTGATTGTAAGAGACTGAGCTCTCTAATCCAATAATGGTCTGTTCATCTAAAAATTCAGTCTCATAGTTTACACTTCCCTGAAAGAAATTTATAGACCCTTCTGGAAAGAAATATGTTCCAGCCTCGAACCCTACTTTCGTAGTATCATTCAATTGAACGTTTACCCCACCACTGACATCTTGTTCAGCGCCATTTGGGTAAGATTTAGTTAATCCTTTTTGCGACCAGGTATTCAAAAAGTAGGATACTTTTTTCTCACCACAGATCTCTAAATAGTTATTAACATTCCCTGCTGGCTTAGAATAAAATTCTTCTCCAAGCTGTTTATCTAAATGCGAACTATCCGCTCCCACTTCGACTGTTAAGGTAACAGAACACGGATCCGGCTTTTGTTTAGAAGGCTGACCAGGATTAGTTTTGATAACCGGATATGTTGAGGAGAATATATTTGTTTCTTTTGGAATCACGTATATTCCTCTCATATCGTTTTGTTTTGTTAAAACTAATGCAGGCTTAGTAGGAACTATTTCAACTTCAGGAGTTGGTGTAACCACTACCTCTGGAGTTGCTACCGGCAAAACTTCTTGACCAATTACAAAGCGAAACATAACCAACACTACAGTCACTAACAACACTATTCTTTTCATCTATTTTCTCCTACAAGTTTATTTTAAGCTCAATGAATGCAGCTTAAGTTAGATAAATTATACCAAAAACTACCCTAAAAGTCAAGGGTAGTTCATCATTAAATTGTTTTATTTAAGCCATTTTATAAGCTTTGTATGATTTCTAATATTTTTTTCTGCGTCTCTACTTCAATGTTATTAGTCCACTTACCTGGATTTTCTTGCCGATCTGCATTGTATTCTTCGAAGCTAAGCCACTGACTGGCAATCACTTCCCCATCATCGAAATGCACAACATGCTTATACGGATCAAAAATCAACAAAAAATTTTCTGAAAAATGCTTGTGGCCTTCGTTCACATTTCTTTCCACAAAAATTAAATCTCCACCTTCAACATGCAGTCCGGCTTCTTCGGCAAGTTCTTTCACGGCGTTTTCTACAAAACTCATTCCCGCCTGCACATGGCCACCAAACTTACTTTGCCACCTTAGTGGATTGGCAACATGTCCTGATCGCTGCGAGCATAGCATTTTTAAATTATTGTCTATTACCCAAATATTCGATACTGCGTGATAATAATCAGGGAAAGGCTGAGATAGCGCTTCGCTGCGTAAATGAGGTTCAACCGCATTACCCTGCGCATCAAAGCATGCAAGCATTTCATCTTTCATAATTAGGTTAAGATCCTTACGCCATTTTTAGTAACAGCAATAGTGTGTTCGAAATGAGCTGCTAACGCTCCATCAGAGGTGCGGATTGTCCAACCATCCGGATCAAAAATAACACTATGGCGCTTCTGACAGACCATTGGTTCAATTGCTAAAACCATATTTTCTACAAGCTCTATACCCTGCCCTGGTTTACCATAACACGGTACTGATGGCTCTTCATGAACTGCGTAACCAACACCATGACCAACCAAATCACGTACCACCGAATACCCAGCCTTCTCCGCAATAGACTGCATAACATAACCAAGATCGCCAATTCTATTTCCCGGTTTCACAACGCTTATAGCTTCTTTCAAGCAATCCCGGGTAACATCGATAATTTTTTGCGCTTCATCGGAAACCTTACCCACCGGAACTGTAATGGCAGTATCAGTATATAAGCCCTTGTACTCCATGCCAATATCAAGCCCGATAATATCGCCTTCCTGTAAAATATCCTGAGAAGAAGGCACACCATGAACCACTGCATCATTAATAGAGGTGCACAAACCAGCAGGGAAAGGATTACGCCGATCGCCATAGCCTACAAAGCTCGGTCGCCCGCCAACTTTACGCATTTCCTGTTCGGCAAAATCGTTTAATTCCAAAGTTGAAACACCAGGCTTAACAAGAGCCGCTGTACGCTGCAAAATATCATGCAAAAGTTTGCCGTTTTCCGCAATGAGTTCGATCTCTTCAGGTTTTTTAGTATATTTTTTCATTAAATAGTTTTTAAGTAATTATCTATCGCTTTCTGAATTCTGGCTCGGACTTCTGTGCGCGTTCCCAAACCACTGATTCGCTTATACTGATATATACTTGAAAAGAAATCTACAACTTCTTTAATATTTTTTCTATAATACTTCGCGCGATTCTTTAGAGCTTCAATAGTATCATCTTTGCGAGCCGTCATAGTGGTACTACGGTAGCCTTGGCGCTGACTCGTTCTTTTAATTATTTCAGTCTGTGGTATAGAAAGATAAATAAATAAAGGCTTGATACGTTTTGTTTTTTTCAAGAGAGAAGCTACTAACTTTGCCTCACCCAGCATTTTTGGATGCCCGTCAAATAAAATACCCTTATCCTCTGGTGCAGTAGTGATAAATTGCAGATTAATTTTCCTGACAATCATTGTCGGGGTAAGAATCCCTCTATCGGCAGTATTTTTTTGCGCTGTATCAATTGCTTTATTCTTTTCTCGTAGAAGCGTTAACTCTCTACCCATATCGTAATCGAGCATGTGGTACTTTTTAGCGATATACTGAGCTTGGGTTGCCTTACCAGCTCCTGGATCTCCCAAGATAATTACATTGAAGGGAATTCTGTTTTTTGCCATTACTCTACCCCTAAAGCTGCATCTATGCGCTGCTCAATTTCTTCTACAGTTCCCACACCATCAATAGCGTAATAATCCCCGATTCCCTGCAAAAACTTGAGTACCGGTTTGGTTTCTGTTTCATATAAATCTAAGCGATACTCAATTTTTTCTGGGGTATCATCGGTACGAAATTCATGATGAGCGCGCTCGAGTAAACGCTTAATAGATTCTTGTTTTGGCACATCAATTAAAATAGTTGCAAATTGATTAAAGCCATTTTGAGACAGGTAATGAATTAAAAAAGCGCCTTGACCCACGCGGCGAGGTACGCCATCAAACAAAATCCGTTTGTGCTTTATGACTTCCGGAAGCTCAGTATTTAAAATACGGAAAAGTTCATCGTCTTCGAGCAAATGACCCGCATCGATAAGCCCTTTAATCTTTTGCCCAAAGGGCGTTTCTTTTTTCGCTTCTTCCCGCAGAATTCCGCCCATTTCCCAATAAAAAAACCCGATGCGTTTGGCTAATTCACGTCCCTGGGTTCCCTTCCCTGATCCTTGCGGACCAATCATGAATACTGCGTCATATTTGGTGTAATCCATGCCTATAGTGTACTGTTTTAAGCCTAAATGCGCAACTGATGTGGTATAATAACAGTGAAAGTTTTCAAAGTTCGAAACAAACATAAAATACATTCTAAGAGAATTATGGGAAATTTATTCACCGAGTTAAGTCTCATTCTCATTGGTGCGGGCGTTATTGCTTACATCATGCATTTTCTTAAACAGCCAAGCATTATTGCTTATATTATTACCGGCTTAATAGTGGGTCCATTAGGGTTTTTGAAATTGCAGCATGGCGACATTTTGCAAGGTTTGTCTGACATTGGTATTACCTTGCTGCTGTTTATGGTCGGTTTAGATTTAGACATTTCTCAGCTCAAACGTATTGGCAAAGCTGCAGTGATAGCTGGTATCGGGCAAATTATCGCAACCATATTGCTTGGCTACGGATTAATCCGGCTTCTTGGTTTCGATTCTTCTGCTGCATGGTACGCTGCCATTGCGCTCACTTTTTCTTCGACTATTATCGTTGTGAAGCTTCTATCCGAAAAGCACGATCTGCAAAGCCTGTACGGCAAATTAGCTATCGGGGTATTACTTATTCAAGATGTTGCAGCAATTTTTGTTTTGATTTTCGTGGCTACTATCACTGGCGGCGATAGCAATCCCTATAATCATTTAGGCATGGTTAACCAAACTATTAGTACTATTGCCACAGTTTGTTTAGCTGTTT
>CAYVGX010000010.1:0-2360 GCA_964451015.1 uncultured Candidatus Saccharibacteria bacterium
ATTTTAATATTCCAGGGAAGCAGGCGCAAGAATTATTAGATTCTGTGAATATCACACTCAATAAAAATGTATTACCAGATGATCCGCGCGGCCCATTTGACCCGAGTGGAATTCGTTTGGGCACACCGGCAGTCACCACTCGCGGTGCTAAAGAAGAGGATATGAAAAAGATTGTTTCTTGGATTACTCAAACGCTTAAGAATCCAGAAGATACATCTTTACATGAAAAAATTAAGCAGGACGCACGCGACTTCAGTACGCAATTTCCTGTGCCAGGAGTAGAATAATGAAACTTTTAGCCATTGCTGATAGGCCACCTGAACGTCCTATATTAGAATTAGTAAAACAAAACCTAATTGATTTAATTGTTACATTAGGTGACTTAGAGCTTTATGAAATCGGATCGCTAGAACACATAACACACATTCCAAAAATCGGAGTATATGGCAATCATTGTTCTGGTAATTATTTTGAGCAGTTGGGGATTACAAACATGCATTTAAGGACCTGGGAATATATGGGTTTAAAATTTGGAGGATTTGAAGGATGTGTTAGATATAAAGAAAGAGGTAGTTTTATGTATACTCAGGATGAATGTTCCCAGTTACTAAAAAACTTTCCTAAAGTAGATGTAATGTTGACACATTGCCCACCATTTGGAATTAATGATGATCAAACAGAAGAGAGTCATACGGGTTTTATAGGGTTAAAAACTTATATTAATAACTACCATCCAAAATATTTATTACATGGTCATACTTATCCAAAAGACCCTGAAGCTGTGCAAGAGTTATCAGAAACACAAATAATTTATGTTCATGCTAATAAATTTATTGACATAATTTGATAATTTGGAAAATTTTATTTAAAGTAAATGGAAATTATACAAGCAATAGTCTTGGGTGCAATGCAAGGGCTCGGCGAATTTTTGCCGATTTCTTCTTCCGCACATTTAATTTTAACTCCATGGCTATTTAATTGGCCGGACCAGGGTTTGGCTTTTGATATCGCGCTGCATTGGGGAACATTGATCGCGGTGGTGGCGTATTTCCGTCATGATATTGTTAATCTTATCAAGGGATTTTTTCATTCTCTATTTTCTTCTACGAGAGACTTAGAAAATAATCTATACCAGAAATTATCTTGGCTGCTTATTCTCGCAACAATTCCTGCAGCAATAATTGGCAAATTATTTGAAAGTCAGGTAGAAACAGTGTTTCGCAATCCGCTACTGATAGCAGTGACAATGAGTGTTGTGGGCGTGGTGTTACTCATTGCAGATAAATACGGGACTAAGTTAAAAGACTTAACTACTATTAGCTGGCTTAATGCAGTAATAATTGGTCTAGCTCAGGCAGTAGCAATCGTGCCAGGAATATCTCGAAGCGGGGGAACGATTATTGCGGGATTGGCGCAAGGTTTTACCAGGCAAGACGCCGCGCGCTTCAGTTTCTTGATGTCGATCCCGATTATTTTCGGAGCAGGTGTATTGAAACTTCCTGATATTGCTCATATTCAAAATCACATGCAAGTGCTGGTTGGATTTTTATCGAGTATGGTTTTTGGCTTTTTAGCCATAAAATATTTATTGCGATATATTTCGCAGCGCTCCTTTGCTGTGTTTACCTGGTATAGATTATTGCTTGCAGCGGTGATTATCGTGGTGTATATCATGAGGTAAATATGATAGACGACACTAAAGAACGCTATTTGCGTTGGCAACATTTACTGAAAACAAATAAACATTTTCGAATGTTTTGGCAGTTTTGGAGTAATTATTCTCCTGCTTTCTTTATTATTGCATTCCTATTGCTCATTGGTAGCTCTATTTTTTGGGATGCAATCGGACTTAGTATTACAGCTTTTTTGTTGGCAAGGTGGGGAATAGTAAATACGATCAATTATTTTGTAAAAAGACAAAGACCGTATCAATTGTATGTTTTTAATCCACTTACATCCAGATTTTTTTCGTGGCAAACAGATTTGCCTAACTCTTTTCCATCGCGCCATTTAGCTACGTTATCTGCGATCGCATGGTTGTTTACAATTTTATATCCGCCGGTAGGATGGGTTTTGATTGGTATGACCTTGGTCAATGGGGCTGCCCGGGTGGTTCTCGGATATCATTACCGTACAGATGTTATTACTGGCTTTGTTATAGGGCTCATTTCGGCATATTTGAGCCTGCAAATTTGGTCTTTGTTTATATTTACCTGATTGAAGTTTTCTGCTAAACTAACTGGGTTATTGGTGTTTCAATAGCATTTCTTATGGCCGAGTGTGGAAAAGGTATGGCGCGCTGTCGCAGACTTTTCTGGATATCGGCTGGATAATTCAATAGTATTTCTTATGGCCGAGTG
>CAYVGX010000010.1:2460-8557 GCA_964451015.1 uncultured Candidatus Saccharibacteria bacterium
CAGACTTTTCTGGATATCGGCTGGATAATTCAATAGTATTTCTTATGGCCGAGTGTGGAAAAGGTATGGCGCGCTGTCGTAGACTTTTCTGGATATTGGCTGGATAATTCAATAGCATTTCTCATGGCCGAGTGGCGGAACTGGCAGACGCGCACGACTCAAAATCGTGTATCTTCGGGTGTGAGGGTTCGACTCCCTCCTCGGCCACCAATATTAATAGGTCTTAGTTTTTATAAAATCTGTTAATGTTGGTGCATATGAGAGGCGAAGAAAAGCGGTTCTTCGAAGAAGAAATTTGTTGCGACTATTTGAAGCAACAAATAGCGACAGGGGTCGCCGTAGCGTAGCGCGAAACGAACAAAGAGAGTTGAGCGCAGCGGGAGGTGACCGACTCCCTCCTCGGCCACCAGTATTAATTAGTAAATTTATATAAAGTTTTCTACAACCGGTCAATCATTCAGATATTCAAAATAAAAAGTCTGCACTTTTATGGATAGTATTATTCCACAACAACCAAAACATAACCCGGTACCTCAGAATAGTCCATCGCCATCATCACATGATAGTTTTTCGAGCGTTGGTTTTTTTGCGCCTGAAATACACACCACTCGTCCAGTACTTCACGATGAACCATATACAGAGCAGAACTTTATAGACCCAGAATTGCATGCCGAACCGCTACCGAATCTAGAATCTTTTCCCGAACCAATTTCTTCGCAAGATCCTATTGCTCATGAACAAGTTTATGAGGAATTAATTCCAAGTTCTTCCTCAGATAGCATGCAATCGTCATCTATGGAAGGTGGTATAGAAGCAGAAACAGATGCAGAGAGTGATCCTTCAGAAAAAGTCTCTTATGCAGATAGTACAATTCAGGAAATAGAGGTTAGCAAGATCGTTCCCAATCCTTATCAGCCCCGCAAAGTGTTTAAGGAAGAAGCGCTTCGCGAATTGGCCGACTCTATTAGAGAGCACGGCGTTATTCAACCGGTAGTGGTAACTGAAGGCGAACATGGTGGTTACGAATTGGTAGTAGGTGAGCGCCGTTTTCGCGCATCCCAGTTGGCAGGTTTAACCAAAGTCCCGGCTATTGTTAAAAAGACTTTGCAGGATCAAACTAAGCTGGAAGTCGCGCTTATTGAAAATATCCAGCGACAAGAACTCAATTCCATAGAAGAAGCCCAGGCGTATCAGCGTTTAATGGAAAAATTCAATCTTACCCAGGCAGAAGTTGCCGTGAAGGTCGGGAAGTCGCGTTCTGCTGTAGCCAATACACTGCGCTTGCTGCAGTTACCTGCAGAAATTCAACGCGGGATCATTGAAGGTAAAATTTTTGAAGGCCATGGCCGTGCAATTTTAACTCTTCCCGATATCGAGCGTCAGTTATTGATGTACAAAAAAATCATCGACCAAAATATGAATGTGCGTCAGGTTGAAGCCGAGGTACGCGAATTTGCCCATCGCAAGAAAATGGACGCGGCAATGCCAGATCCAAAACTGATGGCTATTGAAACTGAGCTGCGCGGCAAGTTGGGTACGCAGGTAAAAGTCTCGCGCCAAGGGCGCGGCGGGAAAATTACCATCGAGTTTTTCTCGGATGAAGATCTGGCAGACATTTTAGCGAGAATCGCCGAAGATTCACGTTCTGGCCCTGATAATTATCTCACCGTGTAGTGCACGGGCTGTAGTATACCGGTAGTACGCGCCCATGGGGTGGGTGTAGACCGAGTTCGATTCTCGGCAGCCCGACCAGATAGTAATCAAAAATAAAAAAGGCTCTATGGCCTTTTTAAAATTGCAAAAAAGCAAATTAAATTTTAAATCTTAGCAGGATTAAGCTTGCTTCATGCTGCAATTCTTCCCAAGATGCCGCATGCCTTTTTTTAAGAACAATCATGTTTTGTTCTGCTGAGAAATAAACAGATGTAACAGAACACAGTGCAAGTAATGTTTGGGCTAGGTCGCGGTATTGAATAGGAAGTTCTTCTAATGTGCTGTTGCTGTTGTGCTGCAAATACATCGTGGATTTATCGATACCCCATAGATCGCAATCTTTATCTAAGACATGGTCTAATAAGGTAAATTGCAGAACTGTTTCTAGATAGGGTCCTTCTGTAGTTTTCTTTTTGCAATGCTCTGACTCGTTCAGATAACTGATTTCAAAATTCATAATTCCCTCCCATTAATTTATTGAATAAATTTGAATTTTATTTACAATACAATATTTTTAACTTTTTGTCAATATTGGTATGGTTCTTATGAATCACAGAGCAGTGTTATAATGATTATATGAACTATCAATTGCAGTTTCAGAAAATATCCGAACATGCCATTTTGCCAACCAGGGGAAGTGTGCATTCGGCAGCATTAGATATTTATTCGGTTCAAGATGTAGTGGTGCCTGCCCGCAGGTTCGTTACTGTGCAGACCGGCCTTAAACTTGCAATTCCCGAGGGTTATTATGGCCGTGTAGCGCCCCGGTCCGGGCTAGCGGCTAAGCATGGTATTGATACTTTAGCCGGTGTAATAGATAGCGATTACCGCGGTGAGCTGGGGTGTGTGTTAATGAATAATAGCGATCAAGATTTCACTATTACCATCGGCGATCGCATTGCTCAATTGATTATCGAAAAAATTATTCAGCCAGAACCTGTCTGGGCCGATGAACTTCCGGGTACTGAACGCGGCGAAGGTGGTTTTGGGAGTACGGGAAAATAATATGAAAATTGGACACAAAGATTATAGTGTCGCGGTGCGCAGTTTTACTTTCGGAGTAGAAGATAGTTTAGTATCTACAGTTGGTTTGTTGGTTGGTATTGCGGTAGCCAATGTCTCGAGACATGATATTGTTGTAACCGGCTTGGTGCTTATTTTTGTGGAAGCTTTTTCTATGGGCGTAGGGAGTCTGCTATCGGAAGAATCGGTAGAGGAATATGAGCTGCACCGCCAGGTATCCTTATGGCGTCCATCTATCGCCGCGGTAGTAATGTTCGTGTCGTATGTAGTTGCAGGACTTATTCCATTAGCGCCATTTTTTTATAATACGCCGCATGCGATTGGTCTTTCTATCGCATTAACTTTAGTCTCGCTAGTATTATTAGGTTTCTTTAACGCGAAATTATTCCGCGTAAGCGCGTGGCGCGACGGGCTTATGACATTATTAATGGGTGGTTTAGCGATCGGCTTTGGCATGCTTGTTGGTCGTATCGCTTCACATATTTAATATGAAAAAAGTACTATATAGTTTAGGGGTTGTCATTGGTATGGCTGTCGGTTTGTATATACCGCATAGCGCCCATGCCGAGCAAATAAACGCATATGACATTAAAATTACAGTAAATAAAGATAGTAGCCTGCGTGTAGAAGAATATATCAGATATGATTTTGGAGAAGAACAACGCCACGGTATATTTCGGACAATTCCCTATAGCTATACTACGGATACTGGTAAGTTTAAGTTGCGCTTAAGTGATTTTACAGTCACAGACCAGCATAAAAACCCTTTGACTTTCGTAAAATCTAGCGGAGGCGGAGAAGTTGAACTTAAAATCGGGGATGCAGATGTATATGTGAGCGGCGTACAAGAATACATGATCGGGTATACAGTTAAGAGGGCGGTCAATTATTTTGCAGATCACGACGAACTCTACTGGAATGCGATAGGAGATGGTTGGACTGTGCCAATCTTACAGTCTCAAGTGGAGGTTGTCCTGCCCGAGGAAGCGACCGCGGCAACCTGTTATGTCGGGGTGTACGGAACTAAAAATAACGACTGTGTAATCACAGGGCAGAATTCGAATCGTATAGTCATGACTGCCAATGGGCAATTATTACCTGGCAACTTTTTCACTATTGTTGCCGCGGTTCCAGCAGGTACTTTGCTGCAGCCTACATGGCAAGAAAAATGGAAAGACATTGCTTTGGATAACGGGATTATTTTATTGCCGTTATGTGTCTTCGGCATTATGTATTGGATATGGAAAAGAATTGGTAAAGACGCTAAGGGTAGAGGAGTCATTGTGCCTCAATATGAACCCCCGACGGGTTTGTCTCCCATTTATATGGGATCGCTTGTAGACGGCAAGCTGGACAACCGGGATTTGGCGGCAGAAATCATATATCTGGCTACTCAAGGGTATATTAAAATTGAGCATATTGAAACAAAAGTACTACTATGGTTTAAGGGTAAGGATTATCTGTTTACTCGCATGAAACCTTTAGATACAGCTCTGACTGGGCAAACGCGAAATTTATTTCAAGCGCTATTTCCGTTGGATGCAAAGAGTGTAAAGGTTTCTGATTTTAAAACAGATCACACTTTTGGGAAAAATATTCAAGACATAAAGTCGGATGTGTTCAAAGATTTAAAGCAACAAGCATACTATAAATATAATCCGAATACAGTGAAAGGATTTGGGATTTTTGCATCAATTTTCATAGGCTTTTTCCTAACCATGATAGTGGGTATTGTGTTTGGACTGATTGGTGTAATTAGCGCTTTGCTGTCGGCAGTTATTATTTTAATCTTTGCACTACTTTTGCCTGCGCGTACCAAAAAAGGGGCAGAAATGCGCGAATATATTTTAGGTCTCAAAATGTATTTGAGTGTTGCCGAAAAAGACCGGCTTGTATTTGCGAACGCTCCCGAAAAGAAACCAGAACAGTTTGAAATGTTTTTGCCGTATGCTGTAGCTTTGGGCGTTGAAAAGCAATGGGCAAAACAATTTGAAGGTATTTATACTGTGCAGCCCCAGTGGTATAACGATTCTACAGGTACAGCGTTTAACGCTGCACTCCTTTCCAGTTCCATTAGCGATTTTTCTTCATCAATGCAATCTGCTGTGTCGAGTGTGTCCACTGCATCTAGCGGGGGAAGCGGCTTCTCTGGCGGAGGAGGCGGTGGTGGCGGAGGAGGCGGTGGCGGAAGCTGGTAATGTAAGCATTAAATTTTATGTATGACTTTAACTAAATACGGACACTCCTGCGTACTCATCGACGATGGACGCACTAAAATTTTATTTGATCCAGGCTCATGGTCGGATATTCCTGATATCGCAGTGGATGCGATCGTAATCACTCACATTCATGGCGATCATATTGATATGAAAAAGCATGGTAAATTGTTTGCCTCGGCACCCCGCATTATAACGCAGTCCGAAGTGAAGGTAGAACTTGATAGACATCAGGTTGCGAATGAAATAGTAGAAGACGGAGAGTCGGTGATGGTTGGTAGTATGACTCTCGCGGGGGTTGGTTCAGATCATGCCATTATTCATCCCAATTTGCCAAAATTTCGTAATACTGGCTATTTAGTGGATGGCAAGATTTTTCATCCCGGCGATAATCTTACAGTTCCGGCGGAGCCTGTAGAAACTTTGTTACTTCCCATCGTGGCGCCATGGAGCAAGGTGGAAGAAACAATGAATTACGTATCCTCTGTACAGCCTAAGCGCGCGTTTGCAATCCATGACGGATTTATTAACAGTGAAGGCCATGCTCTGTTTGCTCATTTTGGATCTGTTATGGCCTCTCAAAATGGCATGGAATTTATCCAGCCAGAATTAGGAAAAATATATGAAATTTAATTTTATTATCGTACCGCTTATTATTATGGCGACTGCGGTTGTTGGTTCACGTTTTACTAAGCAGGGGTTGCAAGGATGGTATCAAAATTTAAAAAAGCCATCATGGACTCCGAGTGGAAAAACAATCGGGGAAATTTGGACGTTTTTGTATGTTGTCACGGGGTTTGCAATTTTATGGTTTTGGAATGTTCCTAAGTTTAGTTGGTGGTATTATGTAGTTGCAGGGATACTGGTCATCAACGCTTTTATGAATGCTTACTGGAATAAAATTTTCTTTGTGGATCATAATTTTAATAAAGCCATCAAGTGGATGACGGTAATGAATATCACAACAGTTATCGCTGCAATAATTATTGCTTTTGCTTCTTTAATTTCAGCTGTATTGTTTATTCCTTATATTGTATGGGTAGGAATCGCGACTAAGCTCACTAAAGAAATTAAAGCATTAAATTAATTGTTATGTGGGAACAAGTAATATCCTTGTGTGTTGTATTGGCTGGATTAATAGTCGG
>CAYVGX010000010.1:8657-11529 GCA_964451015.1 uncultured Candidatus Saccharibacteria bacterium
CCAAGACTGCTGCGCCGGGAACAAGAAGATAGAGCGCAAGAATTATTGCCATCCGCATGGCAGCGCGCCATTACTGTAAGTTTTTTGATTTCCTTTTTTGGATGGTGGGGCAGTGTGGTGTTGCTTGTGTGGCAATTAGTATCGCGTATGTAAAATATCATGTCTCATCCTCCTGTTAATCCTAATCGTATACGTTTACTATCCAAAACCAGTACAGTCTCTGCTGGTCCTGTTGTATATTGGATGCAGCGCGACCAGCGCCTCAAGGACAATTGGGCATTAGTGTATGCGCAGCAATTAGCTAGACAATATAAGCAGCCTTTAGTGATTGTATTTAATGTTGTACCTCATTACTTAGAAGCGACCATTCGTCAGTATGGATTTATGCTTAAAGGATTGCAGCAGGTGGCAGAGGATGCTGTACATAAAAATATTTCTTTTGTTGTTACTTCTGGAGATCCAGTAGAAGAAATCCCAGCCTTTGTTCGTACGTTGCATGCCGGAGCATTGGTCACAGATTTTTCACCGCTGCGGATTAATCGCCGCTGGAAACTGGGAGTAACGAAGCAGATTTCAATTCCTTTTTTCGAAGTAGATGCGCATAACGTGGTGCCTACATGGATTGCTTCGCCAAAATTGGAATTCGGCGCTTATACTCTCAGGCCTAAAATTCATCGCTTACTGCCCGAGTATATGGAAGATTTCCCTAGCATAACCAAGCATAGTTATGCACTTGAAAAAAAACTTTCCCAGCCGAACTGGTCTGCCATAGAAAAATCTTTGCGCGTGAATCGAGATATACCAGAAGTAGGATGGATTGTTCCTGGTGAGCGAGCAGCACATGTTGCTATGAAGAAATTTTTTGAATCCCGCTTTAAGCGCTATGCAGAAGACCGCAATAACCCGACGCTTGAGGCGCAGTCTGAATTGTCACCGTATTTGCATTTCGGTCAACTGTCTGCGCAGAGACTTGCTTTGGAAGCGCAGCAATTTCCGCATAGCGATAACCGAGATGCGTTTTTGGAAGAATTGATTGTGCGCCGCGAACTGGCCGATAATTTTTGTTTTTATAACGAGCATTATGATTCGTTTGCAGGATTTCCAGCATGGGCGCAGAAAACCTTGAACGAGCATCGCCACGACAAGCGCGAATATGTATATTCATATAAGCAACTGGAGCAGGGAAAAACTCATGATGAATTATGGAATGCTGCCCAATTACAAATGGTACATCATGGCAAAATGCATAATTACATGCGCATGTACTGGGCAAAAAAGATTTTGGAATGGACACCGGATCCGGAGACTGCTCTCAAGTATGCAATCACATTAAATGATACATATGAACTGGACGGCCGGGACCCTAACGGTTATGTGGGCTGCGCCTGGAGCATTGGCGGCGTGCACGACCGGGCCTGGGGTGAGCGCTCTATTTTTGGGAAGATTCGCTTCATGAGCTACAATGGCGCGAAAGGGAAATTCGATATTGCAGGCTATATTACCCAGGTGAACGCCTTAGCTAAACGAACTTTGTTGTAATGCACATCACAGATAAACAGATTGCCGCATTTCAAAAAGAGGTGCTGAATTATTACAAGCAGCACGCGAGGCAGTTGCCGTGGCGAATGCGTATATCGCCATACCGGGTATGGGTGTCGGAAATTATGTTGCAGCAAACTGGAGTAGCGCGCGTTGCAGATAAATTTCAAGAATTTATGAAGCGATTTCCTACTGTGCACGCGTTAGCTAATGCTCCTTTGGTAGATGTTTTGGCGGTATGGTCTGGACTGGGCTATAATCGCCGCGCGAAGTTTTTACATCAGGCTGCTCAGGGCTTGGCGAAAAGTAAAAGATTTCCGCGTACAGTGGAGCAGTGGCACATGCTTCCGGGGGTAGGATATGCGACAGCGGCAGCCATTATGGTGTACGCCTATAATAGCCCAGAGGTGTATATCGAAACGAATATCCGGACGGTATTTCTGCATTCATTTTTTTCCGATAAAGAAAATGTGTCCGATCAGGAGCTATTGCCGCTTATAGAGCGGGCGGTAGCTGGGCAAGAGCCGCGGGTATGGTATTCGGCATTAATGGATTACGGTTCGTTTATCAAATCGCGCTTCGGCAATCCTAACCGCAAAAGTAAACACCATGTGCGGCAGAAAGCTTTTGCTGGGTCGGTGCGGCAAGTGCGCGGCGCAGTCATTAAATACTTACTAGCAGGCCCTGCTTCTATAAAAGTATTGCGCGCTTCTATTCCAGACGAGCGCTTGCCTTCTGTTGTGCATCAACTTGTTTCCGAAGGTATGGTTCAGAAACAAGGAACTGTATTTTTTATTTCATAGCGCTGTGCTATGGTATAGATGAAGGAGAATTATTAAATATGCAATATTCAAACATTGCCCAAATGGCAAAAGACAATACGTATTTCCGTAAAGTGTTATTTACTAACAGTCACACTCAGGTGGTGTTAATGAGCCTGAAGCCAGCTGAAGATATCGGGATGGAAACTCATGACAGCAATGATCAGATTTTATATTTTGTGGCAGGGGAAGGGAAAGCAATCATCGATGGCGAAGAGCATGCAGTCGCTGCTGGGGATTTAGTAGATGTACCCGCGGGAACTGAACATAATTTTATTAATACCGGCAGTGAAGACTTAAAGCTTTTTACTGTATATGGTCCGCCAGATCATCCAGATGGTTTGATTCATAAAACCAAGGCCGAAGCTATTGCTGAAGGTAATTAGTAAATAAAAAAAATCTTGAAGAATTCTTCAAGATTTTTTTATGCTGCTACAGCCTTTTTAGTTTTGGCCTTCATGCAGCTAGTGCAAGATTTCACTCTGTTGCCGTTGTCATCGCGGGACCATTGC